>DASXVL010000368.1:0-6642 GCA_036504255.1 Armatimonadota bacterium
CTCGGTGATCTCAGGATAGTGCCCGATGTTGGTGAGGGCCCCTGTCTGCAGGTCCCAATAATAGAGCGGATGGACCACGCGTCCCTCATGCGTCGTGCTCTGCTCATCCGTATCCTGAAAGAGGATATGCGCGCCATCCGGGGTGACGGTGTAATGCCATAACGCGTGCCGCTGCCAACGCCGTTTCCAGAGCTCGGGCACGTCCGTTGCCCGCACGACACGCTCCCTGGTCAGACCCTGCGCATTGTAGTATCCGATACGCACACTCGGGCTGGCTACCCCGCCGAGCACCCCAACGAAATCGGCGTTTCCCACGGCAGGGGCGAGGTTCAACAAACTCCAGCGATTATTCACCTTCAACTCGGGTTCCGCTTGCTGATGGACGTCCACCCGGGTACGGGTCAGTTGCCGCATACGTCCATTGAGGTTCAGGCTGAACAAGGCCGGGAAAAAGGTGGGGCGTCGGAGATGTCAACGATTGGTGCGGCGACTGGGGTGGAGACGAAGTAGAGCGCCTGGCTATCTTTCGACCAGCCCACCGGAAACGACATAGACGACAGCGTGCCCGCCGTGGGGAAGGTGAGCGTGGTTATCGCCTTTTTTCGCTGCATATCGTAAATCGTCAGGTTCGACGTTTGCGCAAGGGGATCGCCTTTGCAGCCGAAGAGCGCCACTTTGTCACCCGTACGGTTGGGGAGAATTAGGGACACGCTATAGGGCAGGAGCGTGCGCAGGGCGTGATCAGCGGGTTCCCAGACACGCAGTACGGCATTCCGGCTCAATGCAATGATGCTATCCTCGTCCAGCGCCATGGATACGGGAATACCGGAAAGCAATAACTGTGCACCGCACCAGGCATAGTCCAATACGAAAAATGACTGCGTTGCTGTGTTGAGCACCGGTGGCAGCGTTTGCATGTCAGGTGTTACTGGCACCACGCTCAACACGCCATGCGGGCCCAACAACGCGAGCAACCGATGATCCGGCGACAGCTTGGCCGAAAACCCGCGCAGCGCGGAAACGCCCGGCAGCAGGTACAGGTGTGCCGTGAGCGCCGTGTTGTCTGGCTGCGCGCAACCCCAGCTTCCGAGCAGCAGCAGCAGCCAGCATAGCGTCATGAGAGGACTCACCAAGGCACGTGCACGACACATCGTCTGCTCCATGCTGTTGCTCCTCTCTGATTTTACAAACAGTTTCTTAGCCACGCAGATACGCCTGCGCGCGCAGGAGATTGTCGGGTGGTGTGTCATAGGGCACGACGCCGGTTCCCAGGCAGACCGCCGCGCGCCCGGACGCGAGCGTGCGCAGGCGGTCCAGTGCTGGCTGGATAACGCTCCAGTGCGGTGAGGCGATGACTCCGGCGGGCAGATTCAGCCGCACGGTCACCTCCGGGCGCGTGGCCCACGGCGCGAGAAAAGCGTGTGCGTCGGTTTCCGCCGGGCAGAGCACGTGCGCGACGGGCAGGGTGCAGAGCGCCTCCGCGATGGGCGCGGTATCGCCGCCTTGAATGAGCATGGCGCCCTCACCCGTCAGCGCGGCGACCCCCGCGAGCAGCGTGTGCAACGCGGGCAGCAGCGTGTCGGAAAAACTCTGCGGCGAGACCATGGGCGGCGCGGCGGCGGATTCAAAGACCACCATGCCCAACCCGCGCGCGGCAATGGCGCGGAGCCAGCCGCGCTGGCGCTCGGCCAGGAACTGCAAGGCTGCGCCGACCTCCTCGGGTTCGGTCAGCAGGTCGCAGAGCAGGTTGTCCAGCCCGAGCAGCATGGCCGCCAGCGTAAAGGGCCCGGTCACCGGAATGCGGATGTCCGCCAGCGGAAACTCGTCATGCAACCGGCTGCCCGCGTCGAGCACCAGTGGCAAGCGGCCATCGCGCGCCGCGTCGAGCGGTGGCAATGCCAACAGCTCGCCCACCGCCGTGAAAGGATGCCCTGCCAGGTGCGGCGTGCCCTCCATGTCCACCACCGTCGCCCCAGCGGCCTCCGCCTCGACATGATAGACATCGATGCCCACCACCACCGGCGCGTGCCCGTAGCGGCGAAACGCCGCGCCATGCGCCCGTGCCAGCAAGTCGCCATCGCGCGACACTGCCCACGGCGTCGCGCCCATGAGCTGCGCGGCGTGTTCATAAATTGCGGCAACGAAGTGCATAGCTGCTCCCAACTGGCCGGATATTGTACGGAGATTCTACAAGCGCTTGCCGCGCGGCGTCAATCATCTGCTGGGCATCTGTACCGTGCCGGGAACGCCAATCTCCTTATCGGTGATAAGGAGATTGGCGTTCCCAGCGTGGCTGCCCTCACCCCTCCCAGTCTTCGCCGCGTTTGACCGCGAGATACTGGAGGATGTCATGGCGCTTGCCCTGGTGGAGAATATCGACCATTTGGCGCTCGACGCGAAAGCGGGTGGGGGTCACGTCGCCGAGTTCGGCGGCGGTGACATCGACGCCGAGCGGGACGCGTAGCAGGCCGACGTCGTGGAAGCCGGCGCGCTGGTAGGTGTGCCAGCCCGCGTCATTGTTGGTGGCGGTGGTCAGTTCGATGGCGTCGGCGTCGAGTTGGCGCGCCACGGCTTTCAGCGTGCGCACCGCCAGGCTGCCAAATCCCCGTCCCTGGTAGGCGTCGGCGATGGCGACGCCCAGTTCCGGCACTTCCAGCCCCGCTTGCTGCGACACCGGGTTGCCGCCCGCTTTCCACAAAAAGAAATGGGCGAAGGGCTCTCCGTCATGTTCGAGCAGGTAGGAGGCGTCAATGCGCCCTGTCGATTGCGCGACGGCAGCCTGGAAGGCCAGCGTACAGGCTGCGCTGTCGTCCCAGGGGTAGGGGCAGAACAGCTCACGTGCCGTGTCACCGAGCCCACGGCTGAAGGCCGTTAGCGCCTCAGCGTCCTCCGACCCCAGGTTGCGCAACCGAAACGCGCCGTCCGGCAAGTGAAAAGACACGTCAACCTGCCAGGCGTCCGGCGCGCTCACCTGTATGTCCTGCACATTCACCGCGCGGCGCTTGGCGTACACATCAATCAACGCATGCAATGCAGTTTCGAGCATTGTGATCATCCTCTCAACGTTCTCGAACTATGACTCGATCATGCGCTCCGCAGATCCATCGGTCACTCGTGCGCCAAGAATAGCACCTTTGCCCGTGGCATACTAGGTAGCTCCTGTGCGGAACGAGGCCCAAGAAACTCGCGGATAAAGACGGTAAGCGGCTTTATCCGTGCGCTGCAAGTCCCCGTCTTTGCCCGAATGCGAACAAACGCCACGGCGTGGCGAGCTACTACGTCGCATATTTGTGCACTAACAGCCGTGCGAGCGGTTCCTCGACCGGTAAGGCGCGTATGACCTCTGCGCCGATAAGGGTACGTTCTCCCAGACAATGTCCGTTGTAGGCATAGATACGTAAGCGGCACGGGTACTCGGTATCGAGTTCGCTCATCCCCAATTCTTTCTGCTCAGCAATCCATATCTGGCGCAGATCCGGTTGCATGGTCACCGAGGCAATGCGCATATCCGGGTCGATGGTTGACATGGTCAGGCTGTCTGGCCCGATCAAAGTCACGTCCGAGCGGCTGGTGATCGCGAAAATGTCATCCACCGGGTCAGCATCCCACTCGTGGAAGTGCCAGGGATACAGCCCGTGTTGGCGCAATACGCGGTCGTGGCCATCACGCACCTGATGGGGTCGCTCCATATCCCAATTGGCCACATACCGGTCCGTGCCCTCCGCCGCGCGCACGCGAAAGGCTTGCGGCACGGGCTGCACCTGGCCGGTGGCGAAATTGATGCGCAGTACATGGTGCGCGTTGGGAGGGGCGTACACGTTAAACATGACGCCGTCCGGAGTGGGCTGCATATTTACGATAAACTGATAGTTCGGCAGGTACGGTTTCAGATGGATGCGCTGTGGCGTCCCGGCGAGTGGGGTGATGAGCAGGTCTCTCCTGTCCAGCGTAAGCACGGTATGGCGGCGAAAGGCAAACGCCGGGCTCATACCCTGGAGGCGATAATTCTTTCCTTGCCATTGCAGGTACACCGTCTGTTCCGGCTGCCAGTAGACCGGGGTCTTTTCCCCTATGCCGGCATAGGATTTGGTTACCCAGATAATCGGCATGTTCGCGACGATAGGCGCGGGAGGCGCATTGAACGGCGCAGGATGAAAGCGGAGGAAGATCGGGACAATCACCGTGAGTGCGACCAGTACGCCGCACAGTATCAGCGGGCGGCGCGCCTGCTGAAAACGGATATGCAACACGGTGAGGAGCACGAGCGCCAACAAGCCGAGTAACACGCCGCGCAGGCCGTTCGACCGCGTGAGGTAGTAGCTCGCCGCAATCAGGATGGCCACATAACCCGTCCAACGCGCCCAGATGTTGAGGCTACGCCAGCGCGCGGCACGCATTGCCGCCAACGGTTGCAGCAAGACGACGCCATTCAGCAATGCCAGCGGGGCCAACAACAGCGCGCAAAAGAGCATAAGCAACGCCAACGAGAAGGGCTTGAACCAGATCGCCGCACGGAGCCCATCCGGCATGAGCATCGCCTCTACGCCTCTGACGTACAACACCGTCACCAGCGCAGCATAATACGCCTGCCCAAAGTGACCGTATGAACAGGCAGGTGTCTCGTCATCAATGCATACCGTCATCATGACCGATCGTCCATCCCTTCAGCGGGGAAGCCCCTGGCTGCATCCATCTATACCTGGAAATCGTCAGTAGGCTAGCGGAGAGAGGGAGCATGCAGACGGCGGGTCTCGCTGCGCTCAAACCCTGCCACACAGTGCTGTTGACTAATCCGGTCGCGGACATAGCACTGTATGGCAGGGTTCGAGCAGCGCGAGACCCGCCGTCAGACCCTACTTCCTACCGCAAGCGCGTTTACGCGTTGACCGGTGCGCCGACGATGGTGGGGGCTTCCGTGAGGGCTTCCTCTTCGACGTCGCCGAACTCTTCGCTGTCGTCGTAGGCGACGCGGTTGGCGCCGGTGGCCTTGATGAGCAGGCCGGCGACGAGGCCGCAGCTCAGCGCGAGGGCGACGGTGACGGCGATGCCGATGAGTTGCGCGGCGGCGATGCCGGGGACAACGAGGACGGCGAGCAGGCCGCCGGCGAGGCCGGGCATACCGTGCAGGTTATGCACGCCGCAGGTATCGACCAGCTTGCCGCTTCGTTCGAGCGCGGGTTGGATGACGACGTAGCCCAGCACGCAGATGCTCCCGGCGAGCAGGCCGATGGCGAAGGCGACGGCGGGCGGGACGATGTTACACGTCGCGCCGATGGCCACGCCACCCGCCAACGCGGCGTTGGCCATGTCGGCAATGGAGGTCTTGCCTTTGCGCAACAGCGAGCCGATGAGGTAGGTACCGAGCGTGGCGCCCGCCAGCGCGAGCACGGTATTCACCGCCGTCTGCGGCACTTGCTCCGCGGGGACGATGGCGCAGCAGAAGCTCGGCCAGAACAGCCAGAGCACCATGGAACCCAGCATGGAGAAGCGATCCGAGGTGGCGTCCGTCTCGATGGGCTGTTGCTTGTGCTGTGCGCTGGTCAGCACCATGGCCAGCCCAAGGCCGAAGTACGCGCCGAAGGCGTGGATGATGATGGACCCGGCGGTATCGACGAAACCGCGCGTTACGCCCAGCCCGCCATCGAGCACCAGCCACTCATTCAACAGATAGGCCGGCACCAGCAACGCCGCCAGCAACGCGTACTGGTAGAGGCGCAAACGTCCGAGCACGGCGCCCATGGCGATGAGCGCGGAGGCGGTGGCGAATTCAGCGAAGAGCAAGGCCTTGATGGTACTCGGCGCCAGCGGCTCCATGCCGAAGATGCCGGAGGCTCGCAGCAGAATGTACAGCGGGAGCCCGACCGCGACCACCAGGTAGGTGCCGGTGAGCGCGCTGTAGCCGTACTTGCGCACAAAGACCATGAGGAAACCGAAGCCTACCAGCAGCATCGCCAGGATGTGGATGGCAAAGTTGTACTGCTGCACTTGTTGCACAGCGCCCGCGGCGTCGGGCTGTCCCTGCGCCCAGGCATGGGTGCACAGGAGGAGGAGCGGCGCCATGCTGACCAGCATGCGCCCGAGGCGTGTAGACATGGAATTATTCTCCCTCAGCAAACTCGGGTTGCCAGCGCGCGTGCACCTCTCGGCGGATTCTGACCAATCCGTGGTGGCGACCAACCACCATGCGCGTCGCACTGACTTATCGAATGTAAAAACTATATTTCCGAGATGTTACCAACATGTTTCGTGGCCTGGATGTTTTGGGAGACCAAACGGAAAAAAATATTCCAGGGTAACCCTCCGGCTCTGCCGGGGAGACTCCCAGCGTGTGACAGTTCCGTGACTCATCATGATTCTCTCTGCGTGTGCTGTCATCGTTCACGAACAGAAGGCAGAGGAATGCCCTTGTGCGTGGTGGCACTATCAAAGCAAACGGGATAGCCGGGCTATGGCCCTGTTCCAGACCGTGCTGTTGACATTAGCCCTGCCTACAATCCTTATCACTGTCTGGAACAGGGCCCAAGCATAGTATTACCCACAAGTCGGTATAAGAGATGGAAAACGAAGAAATAGCTCATCTGCTCTCCGATGGACGAATTATTCATCGGTAGCAACGACGAGTTGTCAAGCCGAATTAGCGAC
>DASXVL010000369.1:0-6456 GCA_036504255.1 Armatimonadota bacterium
GGCATGCAAATCCTGCAGACACAGCAATTCGCACCATCGCGGGGCTCGCAGCAGTGGTTGGGAGACGGGGTCTATTTCTGGACCGAAGTGATCGAGGCATACCGGTGGATACGTAGTCCGTGGGAACGCGAGATACGTAAAAAGAAGCTGGATCCTGCGCAGTTCCGCCTGATTGATCACTATTGTATTTTGCAAGCGAAGGTCTCGACGGCGCACGCGCGCGTATTTGACCTCACCACCCAGAAACACCGAACGGCCTTTGACAGGATGCTTCAGTTGATGAAGGAAAAAGTCAAACGGGGGAGACTGGGTGATAAAGAGGTTGCCGAGACCGTGGTCTTGAATCACATGTTCCAGCGCCTCAAATTTTCCGAAGATTATGATCTCGTGCTCATGAGTTTCCCCCGGCAATTCCATAAATATGCAGATTTTGTTACGCGCATCGGTTTTATCTGGCAATGTCAGATTTGTGTGAAAAACACCGCTATTATTGCTGACATCGCCGAGTATCCCTTATCGACAGCGCTGCACGAGCTAGAGGAACAAGCCGCATTGTATACCGCAGTGGTGTAACGGGTATACTTAAGATACTGACAGCGTGTTATACCCATTGTGTTCCGTAAGACCCTGTGCGCCCCCTCGCCCAAACTTGAGAGAGGGGTTGGCCTTTGAAAGAGAGGACAACATGAAACTCGAAGAGCGAATGCAGCACGTTGAAGCATATTTTGCGACGGTATCCGACGAGGAGTTTATCCAGGACTTACGGGACGCCGGCCTCGACGAACTCGTTTCCTGGGAAAAACTCAGCGTGCAGGGGGGGACGGGAAAAACATCGTATACCATGCACGCACAACATAAAATTCAGCGAAGTCAAGGCGCGTCATTTGCCAATGATATTCAGCGCCCGAAAGCGGCATAATGACTGAACAACCCCACCATATTGAGAGTAGCCTGCGTTTCGAGGGCTATATGGTGAACCGTGTCGTGTTCGAGTTGAACCCGTCATTTACGGGAGACACCGCAGAACTCGCGTTTACCGTCGAACGACAGGTGGAACTGGCACTGCCGGAACTGAGCGTGACGTTAGCCGTGGACGTGTTTCCGAATGCAGCAGCGCAGAACTATCCCTTCAGTATGTCGCTGAATGTGACGGGATTCTTCATGCTCGAAGGCGAAGGCGCAGACACCGCGCAGCAACTCGCGGAGATGAACGCCGTGGCGATTCTGTACCCCTATATACGCGCGCTGGCCACAACGTACACCGCCAACGCGAATATAACCCCGCTTATTCTTCCCACGATCAATGTCGTGAAGATGCTGGAAGGGTAACTGCCGACGTCTGGTTTTACGCTACGGCCAACGCGAGCGCTCTCGCGTTGGCCGTAGCGTTACCCAAAACGCCTTCGGCTTGTCGCCCCCCCAGTAGAGCCAAGGCATGCCCTGCCTCCGTACCCTGTTGTATCCCGCCGCTCCCCCCATAACCAACCCAACCCCTTGCCAAACAAACGTGTCCTGCTATAATACACATCAGCGATTTGTAGTTATCCAAAGGAGTTGACGATGACACATCACCTGAAAAACGCCGCCTTCCTCTGCGCGGCCATGGGCATGGGCTACCTCGGCGGCCTGCTGAGCCAGACGACCCACCCCGCGTCGGCCGCCCCGGCGACGCCGGGCAGAACCGTGAACGCTTGTCGCTGACAGCGGATGGCACGCCGGACTTCTCCCTGTTTGATGCCGACGGCAAAAACCGCGGACGCTATGCCCTGCAAGCGAATGGCGCACCGGCCTTATGCCTGTTTGATGCCACGGCACGGCCCCGAGAACTGTTGGCGTTAGGGGCGGACGGTACGGCGGCCGTGTTATTACTTGACGCGGCGGGGAAACCCCGTGGCTCGTTTGGGGTGGGGGCGAACGGCAATCCGGCGCTGACGTTGTTGGATGGCGCCGGGAAGACCCGCGGTGAGTTTGAGTTGCAAGGCGAAGGTACGCCGTGCTTGTCCCTGCTTGATACCGCCGGCAAGCACCGCGGCGCGTTTATCCTGGGCGCAAATGGTCAACCGGATCTACGCCTGATTGACGCCGCCGGAAACCACCGCGGCTCATTTGTCCTGCAGGCCGATGGCAATCCGGCCATGTGCCTGTTTGATACCGCCGCGCAGAACCGCGGCCAGTTTGCGCTCCAGGCGAATGGCGTGCCGGCCTTCTACCTGAATGATGCCGCCGGCAAGAATCGCGGCCAGTTTCTGCTGGGCGAGGACGGCGCGCCGTCCTTGGCCCTCTTTGATGCCGCCGGCAAAAACCGCGGACAGTTTGAACTGCAGGCAAACGGTCGTCCCGCCATATTCCTGTGTGATGCCGCCGGCAAGCCCCGCGGGCGCTTCCTGCTGCTGCCCGACGGCACCCCGTCCGTGAGCCTGGCGGATGCCACCGGGAAGGTACGCACCATGTATGAGATGACTGATACCGACGCGCCGTCCCTGGCCATGGCAGACGCCGCCGGGCAGACACGCAGCATCTTCTCCCTGGGCACCACCGGCGAGCCATCCTGGAGCCTGTACGACCAGCACGGCAAGGTCATCAAATTGTTCCCATAAGCCCAGATGCGCTCGCTTGGGCTCAATGCCATTCAAATAAGCCACTGTCTCCCGGCAAGGGAAACGCTTTGTCCTCTACAGCGCAGGGACGTGGTATAATATAAGGTAGCAATTACATCACAGGACGCCATCGGCGTATTCTCCGCGGGGACGCGGGGGGTACGCCGTTTTGTTTTTGGTGGCGGCTGAGGGGGGCTTATGTACGGGAACAGCATGATGACGGTGTTGGCGCCGGGCGTGCCGGAGGCGGGCGGGTTGTATGCCATCGCGGGGAAGGTTGGGTCGTACAATTACCTGCGGCAGATCGGCGGGGCGTTCTTTCTGTATCCCGCGGATGAGACGGGGCAGAACATATGCCTCAGCACGACGCTGGGCGAGACGACGCATTGCTATCTGCTGGCAACGACGGGGAACGGCTGGGGCGGCAGTTACGTCGGGCAGGGGTCGTTGGCCGGGCAGACGCTGACGGCGCTGGATTATCCGCTGTTCGAGCAGTATGTGGTGACCGTGAGTGAGGTGGCCGAGGCGGGCTATCTGCGCTTTACCGGCACGTATCTCAAACAGGCCGGGCTGCAAAACGGGCTGCCGTACTTCAAGTCGGCGGACGGGAAATATCTCGTTTCCAGCGGCGGGGACGGGCCGTGGGAATTGCGCGATAGCGTGGGCACGAGCATCAGCGTGCAGGATGCTTCGTGGAACGATGCGCGACAAACATCGCCGGCGACCAGCTACGTCGAAACCGGCAACTACAGTCCCGTCGGCACGGTGGTCAGTCGCTTGGCGGTGAACGCGGAGGATTATCCGGCGTTGCCGCAGTCGGTGTACCTGGCTTCGGTGCGGCCGAGCGACGTGACGGCGACGGCGCTGCAGGTGGTTGACCTGGGGGCGGAAGGTGTACAACAGACGCAACACGCGCTGGCCTCCGGGGCGGGGTGGCTGACGCTCAGTTTGCGCGCCACCATGGACGCCGACTTTCCCATGCCGAGGGGAACGGATTGGCAGACTAATGGCAAAGTGGCGCTCGTCTCGCTGACCAACAACGCGCCCAATATCGCGCCCAAGCTGCGCGTCTATGGCGCGGGGAATGCGCTGCTGGGGGAATTTTCGCCGCCGTCCTACGGTCCCAATCAATACGGGTACAACGCCTATGATGCTGGGGGCACGGCGCCGCGCCTGGGACACCATTTATTGGGCTATGTTGGCGGTTACCCCGACTCGCCGACCTTGCCGTGCCACCCCACGTGCGACTTCAATGTGGGCACGCTGCCGCTCATTGCGATCGAGAAGGTGGAACTCGTCTTTAACTTCCACTCGACGTATACGGGCACGGCGTCCGCCTATGTCGCGGCGGGGCATGGGTATGTGCCGGTGATCCATCACCGCTCGGCAGATAGTCTCGGGGCGAGCGTGGCGTTGATTAGCGCGAGCTCGACCAGCGCGCCGTATCTGGACGCATCGCAGACCGTCTTTAGCCAGAGCGCCACGCTGATACCGGCGGCGGGCGTGCATAGCAGCGCCTCCCCGACGTGTTCGCTGGAATTGGTGAGCGTCGTCGGGCAGATGGCGACCTTCATTCCGCGTGCCCATACCGCGTCCGGCACGATCACCGGTTTGACCTTTTGTGCGGGTAACGGCACGTTCGGCGCCGGGGACATCCTCAGTTATGTCGTCAGCGGGGGCACGGTCTGCGATGGTACTTATGCGCAGAGCGGGACGTACAACGAACACCCGGCGTATACGAACGGCGTGCATTGGTTATTTTACGAACAATTCGCCAACTCGTGGATGCTGGCCGCCAGCAAAGGGGGCACAATGCTCTTTGCCGCGTGGAGCGAAACGCTGGCGGGCGAGTGGCAGAACTACGAGACCCCCCATCCGACGGTGACCGAGATCAAGACCCCCATCCTGCTCACGCTCGACGCGCCGTTTTCCTTTCCCTATGCGGCGGATGGCCTCTTTGCGGCTTACCTGGTGGCGACCAATAGCGCGGGCGAGAACGCGCGCAGCAGCGAAATGCCGGTGCAGATTCACACGAACATGGGGCCGATCTATAACCTGATCATCGCCAATGAGGTGGATTACCCCACGGTCAATGGCCTCTACACGTATGCCGGGATACACAACGACTTTCCGTACTGGTGCGGTCCGGAGGGGTGGACGGTGTGGAATGGCAACTCGGGGTGGCTGTTTTGGCAAGGCAGCGAGTCCACGTCACCGGGATATATCTTCCCGAACTCGGGGCTGTATGGCGATCTGCAGACGGTGGCGACCGGGGCGTGGGCGAATAGCGTTAGTGGCTACGATCCGCTCACCTTCACCTTTGTGGAGAACGCGCCCCCCCTCTGCGCGCTGGCGCTCACCGGGCATAGCGAGTTGACGGCGACCTTCACGGTCACGGCCTCGGATACCCAGGGCCTCGCCGAGATCATGCTCTACTTCGGCGATGGGGTGTCGCAGACGGTCAGCGCGGGACAGACGGTGTCCCATAGTTATCCCTTTCTCGGCGCGTTTTCGGCCTTTGCCGTGGCGCGGGACGCCTCCGGGGCGGCCACCGCGAGCAACAGCGTACCCGTCACGCTGGGCGGCGCGCCGCCGCCGAGTTGCCATATCGACGCGCACAGCATCAGCCAGCGCACGCTGACCATCACGCCGTTGGCCGCGGCAGTGGGCGACGCGACGCTGACGGATGTGACGGCGCAGTGGGCCACGGGCGTAAGCACGCCGGGGTGCGTGAGCGGGCAACCCGTCTCGCACAGCTACCCGCCGTCGGGTGGGACATTCACCGTCTCGTGCACGGCGACTGACAGCAACGGGGTGAGCGCCAACTCGGATACCTTGTCGGTGGTCATCGACGCGAATGTGGCGCCGAGCTGCTCCTTCACCGCCACCCTGCGCGGGCGCGCGCTCACCGTGAACGCCAACGCCTCCAGCGACGGCGACGGCGCCATTGCCGCCTGGCGGCTGCAGCCGAAGGCGGACGCGGACTGGGTGGCCGGCAGCGTGGGGCAGCCGACGCGGTACGTGTATGCGGCGACGGATCGCGAGGTGCTGCTGACGGTGGAGGTCACGGATAACGAAGGCGCGAGCGCGCAGCAAACGCTGCCGCTGACGATCGCGCTACCCAACGCGCGCCGCCGCCATGTGCCAAACCTGCCGCCCGCGCAGCGCCGCGTCATCGATGCCGCCACCGCCAACTGCAGCGTAGCCCTCAGCTTGCCGCAGCACCGCCGCGCGCTCATCATGCATGAAATTAGCGCGGCGACGAGCGGCGGATGTCTTGTGCTGGAGGCCGCCGGTGTGGCGACCCCGGTGGGCGATGAAACGCTGAAGAGCGCATCCTACGCCGCGGTGCTGGACATGCCGCCGGAGGGGATCTTGGCGCTGACGGTGGTGGATGGCACGCATACGGTGACGGTGCGGTATTTGTGAGGTGGGGCGGGGCGGGTGATTATAGGGGGATAGCCGGGCTTGGGCCCTGTTGCAGACGGTGCTAAGGACAACAGGCTGGGCTAATGGCTACGGCACTGTCTGGAACAGGGCCATAGCCAATTAGCCCAGGGATGGAAATAACAGGGGACGGCGGGACTCGCTGCGCTCGAACCCTTCCAAACAGTGCTAAGGACGCC
The DNA here is from genome assembly GCA_036504255.1 of Armatimonadota bacterium. Lineage (GTDB taxonomy): Bacteria > Armatimonadota > Hebobacteria > CAIYQO01 > CAIYQO01 > DASXVL01. The sequence continues at coordinate 6,224 of DASXVL010000369.1, forward strand.
AGCCAGGGCTGGTGATTAGAGGGCGATAGCCGGGCTTGGGCCCTGTTCCGGACAGCGCTAAGGACTGGTGGGCTGGGCTGTTGTCGCGACAGGGCATGCCTGTCTGAAAGGTGGATGGCATGGCAAGATATCGGGTAGGAACCCCGATCGCTGCGGGAACATCACCGGTAAATGGTGACTATTACGAATCTGGTACGCACCATGGGAAGCCGTGTTATACCAATGGGGTCTAT
>DASXVL010000370.1:0-3352 GCA_036504255.1 Armatimonadota bacterium
CCGGCGCGTGCCCCAGTCCGTGGCGCCGCGCGCGGTCCACATCGCGCCGGGTGACCATGCCGACCACCACGCCCTCCTCCACCACCGTCAGCCCGCTGTGCCCGTAGCGCAAGAGGAATTCCGCTGCCTCGTCCATGGTGGTGTGTGGGGAGATGGTGCGCACCGGGTAGGACATGAGCATGGCGGCGGTGATGCGCGGCTGCACGTGCTCCGCCAAGATGGCGACCAATTCGCGCTTGAGCGCCTCCACGGTCGCATGGTGTACCGTGGCGGAAGCGGCGCGGTTATGCCCGCCGCCGCCGAAATGCTGGGCGATGGCCGCGGCGTTCACCGCGTCGTCGCTGCTGCGCGCCACCAGCAGCACGGCGTCGTCCATCTGAAAGAGCAGTACCAGCGCGTCGCTGCTTTCCACGTCGCGCAGCTTGTTCGCCAGCAGCGCCAGTTCGTCCACGCCCGCCCCGGCGTCGGCGGTGGAAACGAGCACCTGCAAGCCGTGGATGCGCTGCACCTGCGCGTTCGTCAGCAGCTGCCCGAACACCGCGCGCTGCTTCTCGGAGAGCGAGCGGTTCATGAACGAGGCGACCACGTCCAAATTCGCCCCCTGGCGCAGCAGCCAGGCGACCATCTCCACGTCTTCCGGGGTGGTGGTGCTGAAGGTGAGGCTGCCGGTGTCCTCGTAAATGCCCAGCGCAAACAGCGTGGCCTGCAGCGGGTCGATGGCGAGCTCGCGCCGGCGCAGGTGGTCGAGCATGAGCGTGGTATTCGCCCCGTAACCCTCCACCCAACTCTCCGCCGCCTCCACCGTCGGGTGCTGCGGCGCGTGGTGGTCGTAGAGGCTGACGCGCACGCCGGGCCGCCCCACCAACGCGGCAAAGCGCCCCAGCCGCGCCGCGTGCTGCGTCTCCACCACAATGAGGTGGTCCACGCGCTCCAGCGGAATATCCTGCGGCGGCGCCAGGGCGATGACATCAGCGTGCAGCGACAAAAACTCGCGCACGTTGCGATCCGCCCCCCCCGGCAAACTCATCACCGCCCCCGGATACAACCGCGCCGCCGCCACCATACTCGCCAACGCGTCGAAATCCGCATTGGTATGCGAGACAATCAGTTCCATGGTGCTAGTGTAGCAGATCTTTTGGAGGGATGGGCGGGAGGAGATGATAAATCGGGGGGTTCTTAAGTTATGGCAAAGAAGACCCTATCATAAATGACCGATCTAATTTAGGGTAGTCGCGGTCGGAGCCATGGAAAACGAATACGAAATCGAAAATTATTAGGTGAGTTCAGACATGCTTTTACGCGTAGCTAAACCCCGTGAATATTTTACAGTAGGTCGAAAGGGGTACTTGTGCCGATGTGAGTCAGCGGAGGTTCCTTGCATGGGGCAGGCCAGTGTGCTTACTACTATACGCAGAGTGACGGCTGGCGAGGAATACATAACCTGCCCCTTTAATTTTACAGATCATCCTCACACTCCCAGCATGACAACCATGCCCACCAAATCAATAAATTCAAAACTCAAAACAACTGATCCGCTCATTGATTCCTTAAATCCCCTCTCCTCGGGGAGAGAGGCAGGGGTGAGAAGAATAAATAATGCTTTAATGAGCGGATCAGTAATTTATACAGGTTGGCATAACGACAACAAATCGTCTACATGCGTGGTTGCCAGACATTCGATCGTGTCGGCGGCGCCGTAATATATTTTCACTTCGCCGCTATCCTCGAGGATCATGCCGCCCGGGAAGATGACGTTCGTACGGAATCCGCCGTCAACTTCGTATGGCGCTTCAGGTGCCAGCAACGGTTCGCGAGAGATGCCGACGATGTGCGCCGGGTTCTCCAAATCTAATAACATGATGCCGGCGCAATAGCGTTTGATCCAGCGTGGTTCCCAACCATTCTTGCCGCGCGTGTCGTCGATATCCACGGCGTGAAATGTGGTGAGCCACCCGCGGGATGTTTTGATAGGCGGGGCTGCCGGACCGATTTTATCGTTGGCATACGGCACGTCTTCGACGCCCAGCACCAGTTGTGCGTTCCCCCAGTAGCGCAGATCGGGAGAATCGGAGCACCAGATATCAAAACGGTCTCGTCCACGGCTGTAGACCGGGAAGGGGCGTTCCAACCGCACGTATTTACCGCCGACAAGCTCTGGAAACAGCACCATGTTGCGATTGTCCGGGGTGGATAAGCTCAATATCTCGTAATGGTCGAAGTCTTCCGTCACCGCGATACCCCCGCGAATGCCGTGGCGTGTATCGACGGCAAAACACATGTAGCATTTGCCGTCGATGACGGTCAGGCGAGGATCATACGCACGCAGAATCTCCTCATCCTGCAGTGTGAAGCACGGATGAGGTTGCACGTCCCAATGCAAGCCATCGGCACTGAATGCCAGACCGATATTCGTGCCGTCCAAACGCTGTGCATCGAGAGAACCGTAGTCATTACGGAATACCATGACATAACGCCCCTGGTATTTCGTAACGCCGGCGTTGAAAATGAGCGCAGCCTGATAAGGGATATCCCGTGCGGATAAGACGGGATTGTCAACGTAACGCGTCACCAGTGAGCTGGAGCGTAACGATCCGATAGATGTTCCTTGCATACTTTACCCCTTGGTGTGAGACTACTGATTCGGACAAAAATAAAGCAATATCAGCAAGTTGGGAGCGCAACAGTCTCAAAAATGGTGCGCCAGCCAAGCCACCTGGCTCATGGATGAGCCCAAGAATGCCAGGATAGCAATAACACAGTTGTGTCCGCATCAGGAATTCACCTTGATCATAGCAAGACATGCCGTACTCGTCTATGGGGTGATTGGCACGTGGTGAATATAAAAAATACCGGGACGAAAAATACAGGGACGGGTGATGTCTTTCGACGAACTTATCGCTGGATGAAAATACAGAACCTGTTATTACAAGCCATCAAAAATGGCAAGCTGCACATCGTCAGCGCGGAGTGTTCACTGGACAGCGGAAAAGTACTGTTGTTGCCCGAGGAAAGCCCGGCAGCAAAGTGACCACGCAGGTGTCGCATGATGCTTTCCTCAATCCTCTCTGCCTGGAATCGACATACCATGCCCGCACAGCCAATCAGCTCAAGCCACTGATCAAGCGCATGGGAGGGCAGCATCCCGCTCAACCCGTCACCGGCACCGATACCGCTGCCACGGACACCGCCATCAACCCATATATTACAGACCCCAACGCGGCGTTCTCGCTTGATTTCCAGGCCCTCGCCTTTTTGGCCGTATGAACAGCCGCATGCTTGGGGTGGGGGATCTTATCACAAGTAGGTTGTCTACTGATTCGTTCATGCGTTATATACAGCCACCGGATAAAGT
>DASXVL010000371.1:0-3409 GCA_036504255.1 Armatimonadota bacterium
GCCTTCCCGGATGCGTCGCATCCACCACTCCGCGTAGAAGGCTGGAATATCGGTACGTCTGCTGGCGCTGATGATGGTCATAGTATGAATACAGCCACAACGGCGGTGCATCTCTACGCCGCACAATGAGAAAAATGCCTTTGCGTATTGTAACAAAGGGGGGCTTGGTAATGGCACACGCAGAGCACAAAGATTTTGCCGCACCCGATGAGGTGCGGACATTTGAGAAAGGGAAACTGGAACTCGTCAACATTGCCGGGGGCGTCGTCGGGCGGTTGACGCTTGAGCCGGGCTGGCGTTGGTCACTCCACGTCAAGCCGCTCGCCGGCACGGAGTGGTGCGAAGCCCCGCATTTTCAATATCACCTCGCCGGGCGTTTGCATATTCTTATGGCGGATGGTAGCGAGTTCGAGGCCGGCCCCGGCGACGTGACCGCCTTGCCGGTGGGCCATGATGCCTGGGTGATCGGCGATGAGCCCGTTGTGCTCATCGATTGGGCAGGCGCCAGCGATTATGCCACACGGAGCGCTTGAGAAACTGTCTAAAAAGTCTCTGACCGATCTCGCTTGATCTTTTTCCGCCTGCTCGTGGCGAATTTCCTGGTATGTATGTCCTCATACACTGGCGGAAATTCGCCACGAGCAGGCGGGAAAATCTCGGCGCGAACTCTGGCCAGATACTTTTTAGACAATTTCTGATCACGCGCCGCCATTATGGCACATCGCCAGGCAGTACGACTGACTACCTGGCGATGTGCCGTATTGCGGAAATGCGCAGTGCGTTATTTCGACAGATCCAAGCAGACCATGGCGCTCTTGTTGCGCACGAGTAGTTTGCCGTTGGCGATGATGGGGGCGGTCCAGCTTTGCCCACCCAGCGGCTTGATGCGCCCGAGTTCCTGGTAGCTCGTGGGATCCAGCTTGGCCAGCACCACATCGCCGGTTTTGCCGTCGGCGACGACCATCATACCGTCGACACCAACCAGACCACCCTTTTCAAACAAGGGCTGTTTCCACTTCGCCGTGCCGTCGTTGGGATCGAGGCAGACCAGGGCGCCGGGGCCGGAAAAGTGCGACGTGCAGTAGAGCATCCCCTGGTAGAACAGCGGGGTGCTGAAGTGCGCTTGAATTTCCAAATTTTGCCATACTGTGCGCACCTGGCCATTGGTCACTTCCAGCACGCAACAGCCATGGTTGTAGGCACTGGAGATGAAGACACGGTTACTACTGATGGCGATCGGGGCAGAGGCGTTGACGTCCGCGCCGGTCTTCCAGGGAAAACTCCACAGCAGCGCGCCGTTGTCGGCGGCGACACCCATGATGAGCGATTTGGCGAAGACGAGGTATTGGCGCTTGCCATCGATGGTCGCGACGACCGGCGTGGCGTAGCCGGGCGCTTCGCTGCCGCCACCGGCCCAGATCGTCTCACCGGTTTCTTTATTCAAAGCGACCACCGAGGCATCGGCGCCGCCGGGACAGGCGATGAGTTTGTTACCGTCAATCAGCGGCGACATGGCGAGTCGCCAGCCGGGCATTTTCCCGGCGAACGCCTGCATGATATCCCGTTCCCATATTTTTGCGCCGGTCTTGGCGTTCAGGCAATAAATCGTGCCCAGCTCGGCCTGGATATAGAGCTTGCCGTTGTTATAAACGGGAGTGGAACGGGTGAAGCCGTAGTTGAAATTCGCGGTATTTTCGTAGGTGAAGCGCCAGACGTCCTGTCCGGTCTGCAGATCGAGTGCACGAACGATGGCCTGCTTGCCATACGCTTTTGTTTCCGGATTTTTTTCATCGTGATCGATGATGAAGACTTTGCCGTCAGCCACGGAAGGCCCGGCATATCCATCATCGGAGAGTGTCACGCGCCAGAGTTCTTTGGGCGGACGGTTCGTCCAGTCGGTATTGATGTTTTTGTCGGGCGCAAAACCATCGGCGTTCGGACCGCGGAACTGTGGCCAGTCGGCCGCACCGGCGATGAGCGGCGCGCAGAGGCAGGCGATGAGCATCGCCGCGAGCAGAGAACGTGACATAAAAGACACTCCTTTAGATGGGTGGACTGGCGCTATACATATGCATTCTAATCGCCCACGCTGGTAGTCGTCAAACGGTTGGCGAGAATTCCTTACTGGCGGTGACTTGCCAACCATGGGGCAGCAGTCACCTGGGCTCCTGCCGCCGGTAGACTATCGGTGGCACCCCAAACCGCCGGTGGAATTGACGGGTGAAGTAGTTGCTGTCGCGGAAGCCGACGCATTCGGCAATTTCGGTGATAGCAAGTGCGCTGGTGGTGAGCAACTCGGCGGCTTTGTCCAGACGGATACGCAGCAGATAGGCGATGGGCGGCTCTCCCAGCATGGCCGTGCATTGCCGGAGCAGCGAGCGCGGGCTCATACTGACACGCTCCGCCAATTCGGTTGACGTCCAGGGGCAGCGTAATCTTGCTCCAGCAGACTGATCAGCTTGCCCAGGCGCAACACGCGGTCGGAGGTGTCGCTGCGCTGCTGGCTATACGCGCGTGAAATGAAGACGACGATTTGTTGGAAATAGGCGAAAGCCATGTCTTCGAAGCCTGGCGTGCGGGTGTGCAATTCGTGGTCAAGATGCTCAATGGTCGCCTGCAGCCAGACCTGCTGCCCTGGCGTTAGGTGGAGACGACAGTTGAACGTCTGCCGAGACGACGCCAGCGGCTCCACCGCAAACAGGGCATGATATCCCGCCAGCGTGCCGCGCGCGTGGCCGGTTAAGTGGAGCGCCTCGGGGGTGAACAGGACATTGATATGGTCCATCCCGCGCATATCACGGAAGCCATGCGCCAACGTGCCATGAATGGCGAACACATCGCCGCCGCGAATCGGATGCGCCTGTCCTGCGACCAGATGTACCCCTTCTCCCCGCTGTACGAAGACGAATTCGGAAAAGTCATGGCTGTGGAGGGGGTAGTCCGTCACACCCGTGGTATATGAAACCGCGAGGGGGAATCCATCACGAAAATAGGCGTGGCGTCGCAGACGTTGTATCGGCGTAGCGTGCATCATTGGCTATATAATGCTACCGCATGGCGTGATCGTCAAGGCGAAATTTCCACCTGTAATATATACTGAGCGTAATCTTGATAAAAGCGAGGGCTTGCGCGGTGATGACCTCTCGAGAACGCCTGCTCACGGTACTGACTGGCGGTTTGCCTGATTGCGTGCCGGTGGCGCCGGATTTTTCTAATATGATTCCGGCAAAACTGACGGGCAAGCCGTTTTGGGATCTGTACCTCTACAAAGATCCCCCCATCTGGGAGGCCTACATCGCTTGCGCAAAACACTTTGCTATCGATGCGGTGATGGATGGCTATTTCCCGCTGGCCTACCCCGCGCCGGAAACGGAGCCATGGGAAGACTATATCGTCTTTCGCAACGCCG
>DASXVL010000372.1:0-2469 GCA_036504255.1 Armatimonadota bacterium
GCCAATCTCCCGATTAGCGCAACGAAGATGCCAATCAGGAGATTGGCGTTCCCAGGGGGGGGGAATTGCCCTAACTTTGCTGCGAGGTCGTGTGATGACCCTTCCCGAGATGACCCGATTCGACTATAGCACCACCGCCGACGGGCAGCCCATCACCGTCTGCTGTACCTTGCTGGAGGACGGGTGCTACACAATTCCGGCGGATATTACCTACCGGCACCCGGCGCCGACGTTCTCACGCATGTTTCTCTTTCGTACCGGGGGGTGCCAGATCACCGCGGGCGAGACGACGTACGCCTTGACCGCCGGTCGCCTCTATCTACTGCCTATCGGCTACTCCTTCACAGTGCGCTATGACGGCGGCAGCGAACTGCACTACGTGCACCTGCACATTCGCGACGGCCAGGGGCTGGAGATTGCGCACCGGCTGCCGGGCATCACGGAACTGACGGGCGCGGCGCACTTGGCGCCGGATATCTTCCACGCCGGGCGGGCGCAGGAAAACTGGGCAGCGCAACTTTGCTGGCAAAGCGCGGTGTTTCAGGCGGTGATCGGTATGTGTCGCCCGCTGCTGCCCGCGCTGGCGCAGCAACGCCGGCAAACCTCGCGCTACCAGGCCCTGTTGAGCGCACTGCAGGCGCACTGCAGCGCCGACCTCACCGTCGCCGCCCTCGCCGAAGGGCTGGGCATCTCCGCCTCCGCCCTCTCCAAAGGCTTTCGCCGCGACGTGGGCGTGTCCTTAAGCGCCTACATGGCCCGCCTGCTCATGCAACGCGCCTGCGACCTGCTGCACAACACCGAGCTGCAAATACAGCAGATCGCCGAGGCGCTGGGCTACCGCGATCCGTATTACTTCCACCGCGTCTTCAAACAGCACATCGGCTCCTCGCCTCGCCAATACCGCCAGGCGGTGCGCCTGGCCACGTTTCAACGGTGAACGTGCGCTCCGTTCCACTGAAATGCAGTCGTCCCAGCCCCGACAGGGGCGGCAAGCGACTAGCCATCAGTGGAGCGGAGCGCAACTGGTGGACCGTGGCATGACGATCCCCATAGCCCCGACGGGGCGGCAGCCGGCTGATTTCTCGCGTGACCGCGTCAACGGACAGGGACCTGCTGTCGCCCCTCGCGGGGCTGGGCAGCATAGGCGGACGCAGTCCACGGGTTACGCGTTGCTTCACCCGTGGCTAGTGGCTGCGTGCCCCTCTCGGGGCAGGGGAATGGGATCCTTTCCCTGTGAGCTTGGCAAATTCAAAGCAAAAACACCTCACAGCAAGTACCTGCACCTCTTTAATCGAATTTTGCAGGAGTCGCGCGGGAAACGGCTAATAGTAGAGCCATGAGTGCAGACGCGCCGAACCTATCACGCGTCGAAGCGGCGTTGGCCAGGCTGGCCGAGCGCACGCAGCACTATGCCGCAGGCGCGAAGGCGCAGAGCACGCAGCGCGCCTACCTCTCCGATTGGCGTGATTTCGCCGCCTGGGCGGAATGGCGCAAGCTTGATCCGCTGCCTGCCGCACCTGCCAGCGTGGCCCTCTACCTCACGGAACTTGCCGAGGGCGGCAAACGTTCCTCCACCCTGCAACGCCGCCGTGCGGCCATCGCCTACGCGCACCTCGCCGCCGGATTTGATTCGCCCACGCACAGTATCGCTGTGGCGCAAGTGCTGGCGGGCATTCGCCGTGAAAAGGGCGCCGCCGCGCGCGGCAAAACCCCGGCGGTGACCGCCGACGTACGCGCCATGGTGCGCGCCTTGCCCGGCGACGTGCGCGGCGTGCGCGACCGCGCGCTGCTGCTCATCGGCTTTGCGGGGGCGTTTCGCCGCTCCGAACTGGTGGCGCTCGACGTGGAAGATGTGGAAGAGTGCGCGGACGGCCTGCGCATCACCCAGCAACGCGGCAAGACGGACCAGGAGGGACACGGACGGTTGGTGGGCATCCCGCGCGGCGACTGCCCCGACACCTGCCCGGTGCGCGCCTATCACGCCTGGCGGCACGCCGCCGGCATCACCGGCGGCGCGCTCTTTCGTGGCGTGTCGCACCACAACCAGGTGCTCGACCGCCTGTCCGACAAAGGCGTGGCCCGCGCCATCAAACGCGCCGCCGAAGCCGTCGGCCTCGACCCTGCGCGCTACAGCGGCCACTCGCTCCGCGCCGGCCTCGTCACCAGCGCCGCCGCCGCCGGCGTCCCCGACCGCGACATCATGCAACAAACCGGCCACCGCCGTGTCGACACGCTCTACAAATACATCCGCAAAGGCAACGTCTTTCAGAATAATGCCGCCGGACAGGTGGGGTTATAGGCCCCCGAGAACAGGAAGTGCGCATGGTCATATTCGCGATATTCTCTGGCATAGGCGCGGTGCTCATGCTTGTCATCCACACGGCGAGCCTCATGGGGGTTGATCTCATCCGTACGCTGCCTGACGCCGTGCGACTTTCCGGCATGGGCGTGGGCGGCTTTTCCTTCCTG
>DASXVL010000373.1:0-6164 GCA_036504255.1 Armatimonadota bacterium
AAAAGCGACTATTCGTGGCGGCATTTCACTCAAAGAGTTCATCGATCTGATCCGATTTCCCATCGTCGTCGTGGATGATGACGCCTTCATTCAAACCGCCAATGCAGCGGCAAGTGTCTTTACCGGGCGGGCGCTACCTGATATCGCTCCTAAACGCGGCGGAGATGTTTTTCAATGTGCCTATGCGCAGCTTCCAGGCGGATGTGGGAAGACGAAACATTGTTCGGGCTGCGCGATTCGACGTTCTGTGCTACAGACGTTCGAAACAGGCATCGCGTGCCGTAACGTACCGGCCCAACTCATGCCATCCGACAAAAAACAAGCAATTGACCTGTTGATCACCACGGAGCGGGTTGGCAATACCGTGCTGTTGCGCATTGATGAGGTAAATGGCATAGCTGCCGTACAGGAGCTTGCAGCGAGTTGATCAGGGGCGCGGCGCGGCGTACGCTTATGCCGTAGGATGTAGCCCCGCGTGCGTGGTTGCACTATCAAAGCACACAGGGATAGCCGATGGCCCTGTTCCAGACAGTACTAAGGACTTCAGGTCAGCCTCGTGTCAACAGCACTGTCTGGAACAGGGCCCAAGCCCGGCTATCCCCGGCAGGAAACAACAGTCTGGATCTTTTAGCCTCCGGCTCTGCCACATGTCCATGACTCAAACAGGCTGCCCTCGGGAAATAACTCCGAGGGCAGCCTGTTTTTCTATTTACCCTACGCGGGCACGCCAAGCTGCGCGATGCGCTCAGCGGGCATGGGCACGCTGATGCCGGCAGTATCCGCCGTGTAGCGTGTGCCGAACACTTCTACCTCCACCGGCGCGCCCTCGACCACGGTCAGCGTCACCGCCGTGTGGCTCACGGACACCTTGAGAATTGCGCCGCGATAGAGGATGCGGAAGCTGAAGGATGCCCAGTGTTGCGGCATGGCGGGTTTAAAGGTCAGCACCTCGCCATCCGAGCGCATGCCGCCATAACCATAGACGATATCCATCCACGCGGCCGCCAACGAGGTGGTATGCAGCCCCTTACTCGTGTTCAGATTGTAATCGTCCAGGTCGAGGCGGGTGGCGTAACTGGAGTAGTGGTACGCGTCGTCGAACTTGCCGATTTCCGCAGCCAGGATGGCATGGATCGCCGGCGAGAGCGAGGACTCATGGCTACAGCGTGGCTCGTAATACTCATAGTTGACGCGCTTGGCTTCCAATGAGTACTGCTGGCTATAGAAAAATAGCAACAGCAACACGTCCGGCTGCTTGAGCATGTCGTAGCGAAAGATGCGGTCGTAGGCCCAATGGTCGTAGATGGGGAACTCGGTCAGTGCCTGCACATCGACATGCGGCAGGTCAAAGAACCCATCGTGTTGCTCATATATGCCCGTCTGCGGATCGAACGGCACGTGCATCTTCTCCGCCATGCGTGCCCATTCCTCGGGCTCCGCAGCGTCGAGCGCCACCTTCGTTATCACCGCCGCCAACGCATCGGGCGCCTGTAGGCGCATCTCCGCCATGGTAGCCAGGGTATGGTTGAGGAGCTTTTGCACCATGACGTTGGTGTAGCAGTTGTTGTCCACCATCATGTGAAATTCGTCCGGGCCCATTACCCCGTAGATGCCGTACTCGCGGGTGCGCTGGTTCCAACCGCCGCGGCTGGCAAAGTAACGGCTGATCTGCAGCAGCATTTCGATGCCTTCACGATAGAGGAAGTCCTTGTCGTCGCAGATGTGCATGTAGTGCCAGATGCCATAGGCGACGGCGGCGCTCACGTGTACTTCCAGGTTGCCGTGCTGCCAGACGCCGCAGCCTTCTCGCCCATCGATAGTAGTGAAGGGATAACATGCACCGCGGCAGTCCTGCTCTACCGCGCGCTCCAGCGCTTGCGGCATGGTGTTGTAGCGGTAGAGCAACAGGCTCTTTGCCGCTTGCGGGTTATTGAACAGGTAAAACGGCAGGCAGTAGGCCTCGGTATCCCAGAAGGTCGCGCCTTCGTAAGATTCCCCGGTCAAGCCTTTCGCGCCGACGTTGAGGCTCGGGTCCTGCCCATGGTAGGTCTGGTGTAATTGGAAGATACAGAAGCGAACGCCCTGTTGGTTCTCCGCATCGCCCTCGATGGTCACATCGAGCTTGTCCCACACCTGCTGCCAGTAGACCCTATGGGTCGCCCAATAGGCGTCGAAGGAACCGCCGGCGTACTGCGCGGCCAACGCCTGGCCACGCGCCCAGACGTCGTCATGCGCCGCGCCAGTCTTCTTCTCCGTGGTGTTCACCACGATCTTCTCGAACGACGCCACCGCACCCGGTGTAATAGGGAGCGCGAAGCGTGCGCCGATATACTTCTCGTCATTGACGCGCGTCAGCGCTACTGCCGGGTCGATGTTCAGGTGGAAACTGGAGAAGACGCGATGCCGGCTCTGTTCCGTCTGCGCAAGGATGGCGTAGACCCCATTGTCCTCGCTCGCGCGCACGGTTTCCCACACACAGCGATGGAGCGCTTCCTCGTGCAGAATGGAAAAGTCCAGTCCCGTGTCGACTTCCACCGTGCCGGTAAAGTTCAGCGCCTCGCAGGTGACGCGCTGGCAACCGAGTTGCGGCGTCGCCATACTCACGAAACGGGTGAAGGTGACCTTCAACGATTTCCCGCTCGCCGTTTGCCAGACAAACTCGCGCGTCAGCGTACCGGTGCGAATATCCAAACGGCGCACGAAATCCGTCACGGCGCTCGTCGCCAGGTCCAGCGTCTCGCCGTCAACCCGCAGCCGGGTATACAGCCAATTCACCGCATTGACCATAAAGAACCGGCGCGTCGCCATGCCCTTCCAGGCGTTGGGGTGCGAGATGGAGCCCTCTTCGAAGACACCGTTAAAATAACTACCCTGCAACTTCTCGCCGCTATAGCCTTCCTCGAAGTTGCCACGCACGCCCATAAATTCATTGCCTAACGAAAAAATCGCCTCGGATACCTGGCTGCGGTCCGGATGAAACCCTTCTTCCACCACCGCCCAAGGATCGACCAGCAGATACCGGTTCGCCTGTTTACCCATTGATGCACTCCTTGATAGCTCAACGCTCAATATTGCGAATTCCATGATAGCATGCCGCCGAGGGAAGGGACAGGGGGAAGGAAAATGGGACCGCTATGAAACAAGTCACATGGCCAATTATCGTTGGCCACGACAACGGCGCCTATACTACAGCAGGTGGCGCGCCACGGCGGGCGCGCGCTACAAACGAGGGATCGAAACGGACCTTGGGCGCTACACCGTCTTGCTTATCACGCCGTCCAAGGACAAGGCACACGCGCCTCGACTGAAGGTGACCACTCGGCGCTGATCATGGATAGCGGCCAGCGCTTCATTCAGAATTTTCGTCCGCTCTTGCGCCGAGGCATAATCACGACTTCCCGGCTCGGAGAAGCGCATTTCATCGGCCAACACCTGACGGTAGAACTCAAAGCGTTCCGGCTTGGCGTAGTACTCACGGTCCAAATATTCGCACATGGCCTGCGAGGAAGCTTCGCGCACCAGGATCGACACGCAACCGCCTTTGCCCGCGCCGGTCAATTTGCCACCGAGATAGCCCGGTCCCCGCTTGGCAACGCTGAGCAGCAGGTCCAATTGCGGGTTCGACACGCGGAAGTCGAAGGTGAGCGCATCCTGCAAGTTATCAACCAGCGTGCCGACTTCCGTGCGGTACAAATCATATTCCACCGACTCGGGCGTCAATGCCCCGGACGCTACGCGCGCTTCCGCTTCCAAGAAGATGTTCTCCAGCCGTTTGCCGATGATATTTTGCCGGTGAAAGAAGCGCGCAGTGGTGCGCACATGGTAGCCCCCAATGCTGCGGCGCGGCTTGGTATAGAGGCGTTCGATGGTGGTGGCGTCCTTCCCCAGGATCGCCCCAGCTTCCGCCGGACGGATTTTCACCGGCAGCAAGGTGATAAATTCCTCAATCGCCGCATTCGGCAAGCCAAGAATATCTTCGTGCAGGCTGCCGAATTGCTGATAACGCGCCGCGATCTTGTTCCAGAGTTCGAGATCGTTTTCCAATAACGGCGTGGCGCCGCCCGGGGTATAGCCGAATTTATCTGCCATCAGCTTGCCCAGCCAGCCCGGCCCGGATGCCGCCCCTCGCGCCTTGGCTTCCATGACGGCGGCAATGATGTATTGCGCCAGCGCGTCGCCCAGTTGCATCCAGCCTTTACGCATATTAAAACTCTGGTTGCCCCCGGCGCTCTTATTGACTTCCCACAGGGAATTGGCCAGCACGACGTGCACCCCGCGCAAGAACGGCAACGGCGTGGAATTCAGCGCCGGTTGCGAATGCCGGTTGTAGCTCACGCTGTTTGCCGGGTTCAACAGAATGGTCATCTGATCGTTCGCGCCACCATGCGTGCCAACATACCACTCCGCCTCGCCGAGCAACCGACAGACATCGGTGACCGTCCATGCGGGCAACCGCTCCTTATTCACCAGGTACATGGCCAGGAAGGAGAGCACGACAATCGCCGACGAGGAACTCGTCCCGGCGCGAAACGGCACGGTGGCGGGACCGAACGTCATATCGGCCCCCTGCAAGGGCAAGGTGGGGTTGTCCCATAACACGCGTAAAAATGGACAGAGCACGTAGTTGAGCCAATCGCCCTGTTGCCGGCCATGATAGGGATAAAGCAGCGAACGGTGATCCCAATCATCCGCCATGCCTTGCGCCTGGCCTTCCCACGGCGCATTGGCAAAGTGAGCGAACTCCTCCAGAAAGGCGAGGTGCTGTGGCGGGAAGAGGGCATTCACATTCCCGACGTGCAGCACGGCATCTTCCCGCGGCGACACGGCCACCGGGATGTCGCCGTCGATGGTGGTCGACATATGATCGCCATGGCACATGTCCAGATATTCAAGAAACGCATTGAGCCGTCCGGGCGCGCGCAGCAAATAGGTCGGCTTATTCCCCACGCGCTCCAGGTGAAGCTTGAGCGTGGTGAGCAAGCGTGTCTTCTGCGCCGCCAGGTAGTCCGGGTCGGTTTGGACATACACCTCGGAGCCCAGGTATGCATCGAGTGCGGGGGAATCCTGTTCGAGGATGGCGATGAGTTCCGCCGCTAAAAGCGGAGCGGCAGGTATGGTAAATTGATCCGACATGTGGCGATCCGATCTGGTCTAGCTGTTATGGCGACCGGGGGTTAGTCAAAATACGCGAAATATCAGGTGCTTCATATGATACCAGATTATATTGACGCAACGCTAACATGGCCACCGCCGTCGCGCAGCCGTTCGCGAGATGACCCCCTACCCGCGTTTCTTCGCGATGTGGTAAGATAAAGGGTACGCCGTGAGAATACATTGTGCCTGCGGCGTCCAGGAAAGATCATCAATGCCGATTATTGCTGAATTTACCATAAGCGCCGCGAACCTTTCGCAGTTGCCGACAGATCGCTTGCCGGAGGTCGCCATGGCAGGGCGCTCCAACGTCGGCAAATCTTCCCTCATCAATAAGGTCGTTGGGAAGGCGAAGCTGGCGCGCACCTCCAATACCCCAGGCCGCACGCAAACCTTGAATTTCTACCGCATCTTCCCCGAGGGCAAGGCGAGCAAGCCGTTCTATCTCGTTGATATGCCGGGGTACGGGTTTGCCGAAGTGAATCTCCGCAGGCGTGCCGAGTGGGGCGTGCTCATCGAAGGCTATCTCTCCACGCGAGAATATATGCGCGGCGTCATCCATCTGCTCGATATGCGCCACCCGCCACAGCCGCTCGACCTGCAGATGTCCTCCTGGCTGGCACACTACGAAAACAATTTCCTCGTTGTCGGCACCAAGGCCGACAAAGTGGCGAAGACGAAAGTGCCCGAGCATCTGCTGCAAATCGCGGAAGGCCTCAATATCGATTCCTCGCAAACGCTCGCCTTCTCCGCCGAAACCGGCCTCGGCAGCGCCCAGCTCTGGCGCTGGGTACTCGACACCGTCAAATAACAGGCCCGCGCCGGGCAAGACCACGGCGCGGGCGCACGTTTTTGGCTTATGCTCTTCAGCGCAGGGTGACTGGGGTGCCTGCCTTCACGTACTCAATGTGTCCATCCATAAAGGACGCGATGAACCCTCTATCGTCGTTGTGCCGATTGACGATGTCCGCCGCGCTGTTCACATAATTCTTGCTATCGCCTCCGTCCGCCGT
>DASXVL010000374.1:0-2709 GCA_036504255.1 Armatimonadota bacterium
CCGCCCGCACTGCTCGACCGCATGGAGGTCATCAACTTGCCGGGCTATACGGCCATGGAGAAGCTGGAGATCGCCAAACGCTACCTGGTGCCGCGCCAGCGCAACGAAAACGGGCTGCCGGAGGACAAGCCGGTATTCCCCGATGAGACGATCAAGCTCATCATCGATGCCTACACGCGCGAGGCCGGGGTACGCAACCTGGAACGCGAAATCGGCACCATCAGTCGCAAAATCGCCCGCCGCTTTGCTGAAGGGCAAGAAATACCCGACGGCATAACGACCGAGCAAGTACAGGAATTCCTCGGGCCGCTGCGCTACCGCCATCACCTGGCGGAAGAGGAGGATGAGGTGGGCGTGGCCACCGCGCTGGCGTACACGCCGGTCGGCGGCGAAACGATGCCCATCGAGGTCTCGCTCATCCCCGGCAAGGGAGAACTCATCCTCACTGGCTCGCTGGGCGACGTCATGAAAGAATCGGCGCGCGCCGCGCTGACCTACGCGCGTGCGCACGCGCAGGCGTTGGGCTTGGAGGAAGACTTCTATAAGAAGTACGACCTGCACATCCACGTGCCGGCAGGCGCCACGCCGAAGGATGGCCCCTCCGCAGGGATCACCATCGCCACCGCGGTCATCTCCGCCTTGACCGGCGTGCCGGTGCGCAAGGATGTGGGCATGACCGGGGAGATTACGCTGCGCGGGCATGTGCTGCCCATCGGTGGGCTGCGCGACAAGCTGGTCGCCGCGCATCGCGCCAACCTGAAGCGCGTGTTGATTCCGAACGACAATGAATCCGATCTCGCCGACGTGCCGGATCTGATTAAAAACGATCTCGAAATCATCCCCGTGGAGCACATGGACCAGGTGCTGCCTCTGGCGTTTAGCCGCCCGCTGAAAGCCGAACAGCCGCAGATCACCGCCGCCGTGGAAGAGCCGCCGACCACGGAACCGAC
The DNA here is from genome assembly GCA_036504255.1 of Armatimonadota bacterium. Taxonomy (GTDB): domain Bacteria; phylum Armatimonadota; class Hebobacteria; order CAIYQO01; family CAIYQO01; genus DASXVL01. The sequence continues at coordinate 951 of DASXVL010000374.1, forward strand.
AGAACCCAAGACGCGCAAACGGAAACAGGCGTAACACCTAGTATGCGACGCTAACGAGGGGAGGGCGCGGCAGATGCTGCGCCCCCCTGTGTCATCATCGAATGCGTCCAAAGTTTTTCCTGATCGCAAGAGCTGAAGACCTAGCTGAAAATCAGGTAATTCTTCAAACAATGAGATTCTTTGTAGGAATGCTTAACTATGGGGAAATTTACCCTGACGTCTTGGAAACAGTTAACTATAGCAACATTGGTAGTGGTTGTCGTTATATTCGGCTGGCAATTCATTGCACAGTTTGTCAACTCGATGCGCCACCCTCATCTGCCTATGGTGATGCATCGGGTGCTCCCACCGAATCATAGACTATTGTCCTTTACTATTGCTGGTTATCCAACCTATGCAAGCATTGGCTATCCGCAAATTGAATTTCTCAACAGTAACGAAACAGAGCCAGTGGCGGAAATGCATAGCTTTTGCTGGCTTGATGCGCAAGGTCAGCGGACTAGCCGATGGTACACACTGCCCAATGATGCTTTCATCAATGTGAGTCCCCATGGTCAATATGCTTCGCTGATAGATACCTCGTCTCACCTTTGGGTTGCGCAACGCGGTGCCATGCCGCAACAGGTACCTGGGGTGAGTTTTGATCTATATCGGAATGGAGATGTAAACGAACCTTTTCCAATAGTATTATCTGTTACCGATTTCGGTGCAACGAAATATCGTGGGAGTGCCCCATATTTCATGCCGACAGGGGCTACGGTCGCTTTTCCGGCCGGGTGGACTACCGCTCCATGGCCGGCAAACGTCTCGACTAATCCGCGTTATTTTCTTCTGCAAAAAGTGGCGCCGCCCGAAGTGACTGAGGTCGTTGGGTTGTATGATCAAAAGACCAATAGCATAAAATCGTCGGCACCGTTAAAAACGCATATGGCGATCGCAAACGATTTTGGCGCGTTATTTGTCCAGGCTTCTCGTTCACTGTTTGTCTTTGGCGTAGAAGCAATAGTCTTTGATGATTCACGTTTCATGGCGCGATTCGGCGTAAATCCTGAGGCTTTTCTTTTCAAAGGGTTGCATATTCCACGAGAGGTATGGTTGTTCGGTGATGACGGCTCCACCTGGACGTACGATCAGCAAGCCGTTAAGATACTCGCCTGGCATACAGGAAAACCTCATCTCGTCCATATCCCCTTTCAGGGAGTCAGTGATGCTGGTTCTGCGGCGTTGCAAGTGAACACTGATGCTGTCGCAGTGTGGGGCGATGGTCGTCTCGTGGCGCAATCACAAGCAGCGTATATTCCGAAGAACCGCCTTACGTCATTTCTTACCGGAAAATCATCGGTAGTGGGCATAGCCAATGCTCGTCAACTTATCCTGTATCGCGATGGTCAACCTGTCGATCAATATACCGTTCGGATACGCGACCTCCATGACGGATTGGATGCAGGGAGCATAAAAAACGAGTTAGCTTTTTCGCTTGACGGACGCTACCTGGCGTGGAGAATAGGCCAGGCCCCTGTATCGGTGGGAGGGAAAGAACGTGATATCGCCAGCGATTTCTTCGTCTTTCGCGTGAAATAAGCACCGACATGTAGGTGCTTATGACCGTAGCGCGAGGGCAGCTCCAGGCGTTTTCTGTAGCAGACTGCTAAAAAATCTTGCGCTGATTCGAGAGCGGTTTCCAGGCGAGCCGTAAGTCCGTAGCACAGTTTGGAAGGGTTCGAGCCGCAGCGAGTCCCGCCGTCTCCCGAAGGCTGGA
>DASXVL010000375.1:0-2085 GCA_036504255.1 Armatimonadota bacterium
GATGTGCTGCTGCTGGATGCCGGTGATGCGGTTGGCGCTGGCAACTTGGGCGCGCGCGGAAAAGAACCGATACTCACCCTCATGAACGAAACAGGGTATGACGCGATGGCGATGGGCAATCGCGAGAGTCACCCCACACAGGCCGCCTTGCTGAAAAAGTTAAAAGATGCGAAATTTCCCATCCTGGCGGCGAATCTGCGCGGTCGCCAGGATCGCCGACCGCCCCGGTGCGTCGTGGACTCGCTCGAATTTGCGCTCGGCGTGGATGAAGACGAAGAGGAATATATGATTGCCGTCTTCGGCCTCGCGCCGCAGATCACCTCGCCGGATTCCTGGTGGGCACGCGTCACCGATTACGTGTTTGACGACCCGCTCAAGACCGGTCCCGGCATCGCCCGTAAGCTCCGGCAGGAAGCGGATCTGGTTATTGCGCTGACGCATATTGGCTACGACCGTGATGTGCTCCTCTGCGCGTCGCCCGATATTGATCTGGTGATTGGCGGGCATTCGCACCAGGCCGTGTGTCCGCCGGAACGCCATGGCCATGCGTTTCTTGCCGCCACGGAAGCTAATGCCACCCATATCGGCCACCTCACGGTTACGTATTCACCGGAGGCGGGAATCTCGGCTATCGCCGGCGAGCTTATTCCCCTGCCGTAATTCGGGTTTGCTGAGCCCTTTGTACCATCGCTACCGCATTCTCCCGCGCTATTTGCGGTAAGAACATGCCGTAGGAGGGTGCGATGGCGACGAATTACGAGGTAGCCCAGATTTTTTTGGAAATGGCCGAAGCATTAGAACTCCGTGGCCAGGACAAGTACCGCATTCGCGCCTACCAGAACGCCGCACGCACGATCCTGCAACTTGACGAGCCCCTCAGCGAGTTCCGCACACGCGGGAGTTTACGCGACTTACCGGGTATCGGCGAGAGTCTGGCAACAAAGATCGAAGAGATTCTTGATACCGGACATCTGCGCCAGCATGATGAGTTGCTGCAGCAATTTCCTTCCGGCGTGGTGGCGATGATGCGTGTGCCGGGCATCGGGCCGCGTACGGCCGAAACGCTCTACCGCACTTTGGGCGTAAAAAACATCGATGAATTGGAACGCGCCGCGCAGGAGGGACGTATCCGCACGTTGCGTGGCTTCGGCGCCAAGACAGAAGCCAATATCCTCCTCAACATACAGCGCCAACGTCGCCAACGCGTCCGCATGCCGCTGGCGCAGGCCTATCCGTTCGCACAACAGGTCATGCGCGTCCTGCAGAAGAGCGCTCCGGTTGACCGTATCGTGGCGGCGGGCAGTTTGCGCCGCATGAAAGAGGACGTGGGCGATCTCGATATTCTCGTGACGTCGCACGATGCGCAGGCGGTCATGCAGGCGGCCGCGCGCATCCCCATGGCCCGCCAGGTGCTGCTGGCCGGACCGACCAAAACCAGCTTGCTCACCGATATGGGCATCCAGGTGGATGTACGCGTCGTCGAGCCGGAGAACTTCGGCGCCGCACTGCAATACTTCACCGGTTCAAAAGAGCACAACGTGAAACTTCGCACCATCGCGGTCCGCAAAGGATACAAGCTGAGCGAATACGGCATCTTTCGCGTAGCTACGGGAGAACGCATCGGCGGGCGCAACGAAGAAGATCTCTACACCCCGCTGGGGATCACGATGTTTCCGCCGGAATTGCGCGAAGACCGCGGCGAGATTGAATTGGGGATGGAGGGAAAGCTGCCGGATTTTGTTGACATAAAACAGATCCGTGGCGATTTGCACGTGCATACAGACTGGAGCGACGGACGGGCGTCCCTGCGCGCCATGGTACAGGCGGCACGCGAACGTGGCTACGAATATATTGCGATCACCGACCATTCGGTGGGTCGCGGCATCGCCAATGGCCTGACCATTGAACGCATGCGCCAGCAAATACGAGAGATACATGCGCTGAATGACGAGTTCGACGGTATCACCATCCTCGCCGGCAGTGAAGTGGATATTCGGCGTGATGGCGCGCTCGACTTTCCCGATGAGCTACTGGCGGAATTCGATTGTTGTTTGGCATCCATTCATTCCTCGTTCGGACTCGCGG
>DASXVL010000376.1:0-4292 GCA_036504255.1 Armatimonadota bacterium
CCTGGGATGGCACCAAGGCGGCGGACAATGATTACGTCTCGCATGAGACGTCCACCTTGCGCACCCGCATGTGGATCAATGGGACCGAGTGCACCGTGAAACGCATCGGCCACCCCAATGCCAGCCCCACCACCTGCCGCATCGGCGACCCGCTCTATGTCGGGGGCAACCGGAGCTGGTGTAATTTCCCCATCGCCCTGGATGCGTTCGATATCTTTTCCGGCATCCTCACCGATGCGCAAGTCGGCGAATGCAATGCCGCCGACTCCGCGGCGAGCGGGCCGGCGTTGACGCTGGCGCCCGCCTATGAAACGAAAACTACGCTCAACCAGGCGACCGGTTGGCAAACCCCACCCGCCGATGTGACGATCACCACCGCCGGTACTAACAAAGCGGTCAAAGTCTGCATCGGCAACGTCATCACGGGCGATCAGCGTAAGCTCTATTTCACGCAGGCGATTCCGCTTGACCGCCGGGTGACATCCGTCAACCTCTGGGCCGATCTGGCCTACGACACCCTGGCTGACTGCGGCTTCACGCTGGCCCCCATCTACACAACGGGTACCGGCACGGAAGTCATTGGCTCGTTTCCCGTCGAATTTGTGAAGAGTCACATCGCCATGCCGAACTCGCGCGCCTCGGGCCTGTGGCAATTTTGCATGGCGGACCCGCTCTTTAAGTCCGGCGTGACGCAGTTGGTTGGGGTGAGCATCACCATGACCTATACCGCGAGTGGGCGCACCCCGGCGCAGTCCACCTCGCTCTACCTGCGCGATCTCGGGCTGGAGCGCATCAAATACGCCAGTTCCACGGTGTACTATGTTGTCGGCAACTATCGTGATAACTTCAGTGGCGTCGGGCGACCGCTCACCGAGCAAAGCGGTGGGACGGCGACCCCCTATGTCTTACTGGACAACCTGGTCGATCAGGCGAAATCCGGGCGACCGGCGACGCTGAATCTGTACGTATCGGTCTTCGATACCAATGATAGTCTGATCTACAGTACGGAATGCACGAATGTGCCGGCGGCGACGGCCACCGACGCGGCCTATCAAGTGTCCATTCCCATCACCAAACCGGGTACCTATCGTATTCGCTGCCAATCGTACAATGCGAGCACGGGCGTGTATTTCACCACCGATTGGTCGAAGTACATTGTCATCAATGGCGCCACGCAAACGTTGACCCCCTTATCCAGTTTTGGCTTGCTCGCCATCAATCCGACGAAACCCTTCGGACGGCTGGAAACGGCGGACCCGCGCACGATTGGCTTCACTGTCAATAATCTGGCGATGAAAACGCTCACCTTTCCGCTGACGATCAAGTACAAGGTGATTCCCTACGACGAGTGGATTCCCGGCACGGCGGCGAAACGCACGCTCACGCTGGACCAGACGCTCACCGTCAATGGCCTGGGCACGCTCACCGCGACGTACACCCCACTGCACCCCGTGGAACTGGTGGTGGCGGAACTCTGGCAGGGCACGACCGTGCTCGATCATCAAGAACGTCCGATTGGCATCCGTAACGAACTGAGCGTCGCGCCCGCCTATACCGCGCAGAGCCAGGTAAAATCGCTGGACGACCTGGCAGGGACGGGCAAGAATTGGCGCAATATTTCCTTCCATTCCAATCCGGGCGACAATATCTATCAGCAGCTCGCCAATAATATCGCCGAGGCGATAAAGCTCACCACGGTCCTCGGTATGAATATGCGTTTCAATCGGATCCAACCGATCCCCGGCGTCTATGATTGGGATTACTTGACGCCCATGTTCGATTTGGCGCAGACCAACGGCTGTACCCTGCTCCCGTATCTGAATCTGAAATGGCCGGCTGATTGGGCCCCCGTCGAATTCCAAATCGATGCCAACGGCTGCATGCATCGTGGCGATCATGTCTGGGGTTATATGGGCTTGGGCAACTATCTCTATATGAACGGCGCCACGGCCCCCGGCTATAACCAGCAGTTCGTGCAGCAACTGGCGCGCAAGTACCTGAACCACCTGGGGTTAGCCGGGTTCTATTTTGAAAACGAACACATTGACACCCAGTGGTCGAGTCCGATTTCCTTGTCCTATCACGAGGCATACCGGCAAGCGTTCGGGACCTGGCTGCAAGGGCAGTATGGGACCATTGCCGCGCTCAATACCAAATACGGCACGAGTTATGCCGCGTTTACGGACGTGCAACTCCCCGTGCTGGATGGCGCGAGCTTCCAGCAGAAAGTCATGTTCGCCGATTTCCGCCTCTTCCAGCGCAACCAGGTGGAGCAATACGTCACACAACGGCAACAGGATACCGCGCGGGCGGAAGACCCAAAACGGCCCATTGTCGATTACACGATTGGCGAAGAGAGCGACGCGTACCTGCAGCACATCGCCAGCAATGGGGCGATGCTGGCCAATGGCGGCATCCATTCCACCCAGGACATGGATGCGAACTATGAGCGCTATAACGCCGTGCCCGGCTTGCGTTTCCGCATGGAACCGCACGATATGTGGAATTACATGCCGGTGAATAATGGCCTGGATGAAATGCTCTATGGCATGCTCGGTATGGGAGGGCGTGGTCTACAGACGCATGTGTTCCTGCCGGGAACGCAAACGTTCAACTACAATAACGCCATGCATCCCACCAATCCCACGCCGCCCTATCCCGGCCTGGACAAGCTGACCGCGGCCGATCCGCTCCTCGCCGAGTTGCGCGACGCCGAGAAGCTGCACGACACCGTTGGTATTCTCAATCTCTACCCTGCCGGGGAATACTTCCGCTGGTCAGACGATATTGACCATCGCGCGTTAACCACCGCGTTGTACGTGTGCAACCACTACAGTCCGGTGGTGGTCAACCAGCAGGGGCAATTGGCACAACTGAATGGACGCCAGGTGATCTTCCTGTCCGGCGACATTCTCGACACCGCCCAACGTGATTATCTGGTCTCCTTCGTGCAAAATGGCGGCAAACTGGTACTGGATTACTCCACCGGCCAGTATGGCCTGAGTGACCCGGACTCCACGACCCCCCATTACCTGCTCAATGCGCTGGGGGTCGATTTCTTCTCCGCCGGCTCGGCCGTCGCGGGCATCAATGCGAGTACCTACCCGCACGACGCCTATACGGTGGGCTCCGGCAAGGTGCTGGTGTTCCGCCGCTTGGCCTTTGGCGGGGCCGATTGGGAAGCGGTGATCCCCAGTATCATGACCTGGGCGGGCGTGACCACCCGGCTGGCGAACTCCACCGGTACGGACAATAAATATATGCAGATCCGTGTGCTGCAGAAGGGCAACGACTACTATCTGGCCACCACCTTCCATCGCTACGACTTCTATACCGGTCCGGCCAGCCTGACCACCAACCATCTCTGCTTCACCAAGAGCCTGCCCGCCGGCACCTACTCGGTGACGGAACTGACGACCGGCACCAGCTATGGCGCCTTTACTCCGGCACAGTTGGCCACCGGGTTTGACGTCGGCAAGACCTACCAGGATCTCCAGTGGTACGTGTTCAAAATTTCCCTCGTGCCGGTGGTGGGGTGGAAAGTGACGCCGCCGGCGGGCGCGCTGCTCGGGGATACCATCGCCTACCAGACGACCACCTTCCCTGGGGTGGGCACCGATGCCACGCTGACCACGATGCAATTTGTGCCGAGCACCGTGTCGCAGTATTACGCCAGTCTCTGTCGTCCGACGTGGGCGAACGGGAAGAATGGCACGCTGAGCGCGGTTTCGCTCGCGCCGGCCAATAGCGATCCCATGGGTGACGCCGCTATTCAGTGCGGTACCGGCAACGGCGCGTTTGCGTCCGGCAACGCCCTGACGCTTCACTTCCGCTTCATGCTCACGCATGCCAATGCATTTGGCGGAGGAGCGCCGCCGTTCGAATTGGACGGCGATCTGGTGACGATGGTGACCCCGAACTCGAATAACCCGGATATCCGCGTCTACGTCAGCGGGCGTGGCTCGGGCGGCGCCGCCCTGCGTCTCCCCCACCTGCGCATTTCGGGGTATATCGATGGCCTCTATTACTACTTCAGCGATTACTACCCCGACATGGGCGCCAATGAACTCCAGTACAACACCTGGTACGACCTGGTGTTCACCTGGGATGGGACACAAGCGGCGGATAACAACTGGATTCCCGGCGCGGTGACCGATACGCTGAAGACCCGCATGTGGATCAACGGGACGTCATACACCGTCAAGCGCGTCGGACATCCGAACGCATCACCGGCTACCTTCACCACCACCGGCCCCGTGCTGGTCGGGGGCGACCGCCAGTACAACGATGTA
>DASXVL010000377.1:0-2398 GCA_036504255.1 Armatimonadota bacterium
GTATAAGCGACTGTATCCGTGGGCTGCGAGCGGCGCCATCACTCGCTGACGGTGGCCTCGCGCATGCGCGTGCCCTTACCGATGCCGAGATAGCGCAAGCCCGCGGCGGTCGCGGCCTCCGCCGTAAAGGCATTACGGCCATCGATGAGGACGCGGGTCCGCAACCGCGTTGCAACCTCATCAAGGCGTAGGTCACGGAATTGCGGATGAGCTGTAATAAGGACCAGGGCATCGCTCTCCGCGAGTGCTTCGTCCGCTGGCATGATGGTAAATTCCTCCAGCACGTCCACGTAGGGATCGACCAAGCGCACCCGCGCACCCAATGCCGTAAACAGGCGGGCCACCGCGAGCGCGGGCGTATTGCGCGTATCATCCGTCTCTTCCAAATAGGCCGCGCCGAGCAGCGTGACCGTCGATTCGGCCAGCGTCCGCCCTTCGCGGGCAAGGGCGCGTTGGGTCAATGCCACCAGATGTTCCGGCATACCGTCATTAATGGCCCGTGCCGTCGGGAGCAATTGCGGCTGGTAGTACGTCATGGCCGAGCAGAGTAACCAGGGGTCCTTGGGAATGCAATGTCCCCCCACTCCGGCGCCTGGCATATGCATCTGCCGATACGGACTACTGTTGACTAACTCGCGCACCTGGTACACGTCAGCGCCCAAATCTTCGCACATCAGCGCAAGCTCATTGGCAAAGGCGATTTGCACGTCGCGGTAGGCGTTCTCTGCGGTTTTCACAATTTCGGCCGTGAGGGCGTCCGTCGGATACAACGTGCCGGAAGTCACACGCGCGTACACCGCCAGCCCACGCTGCGTGCAGTGCGGGGTGACCCCCCCTACCACCCGGTCACAGGTGAGCAAATTCCCCAGTAAACGGCCCGGCATCACGCGTTCAGGGCAGTGCACCAGGAAGAAATCGCGCCCCACGTTGCCACCGGTCCCTTCCGCGAGTATGGGGCTGACCACATGCTCGATCGTTCCCGGGGCGAGGGTCGATTCCACGACCACCAACGCACCCGGCGCGACATAGGGCGCGATGCTCGCCAGCGCCGCGCGTAACGCGGTGTAGCGCGGTCGATGATCATCGGCCTCCACCGGCGTCTCTACCGCCAGAAAGATGACCGACGCGGTGCGTACGTCGGCGGGATTATTGCTGGCGGACAGCCGGCCCTCCCGTGTGAGATCGGACAGTAATGTTTGCATTTCTACTTCCGCGCCCGCAAACGGCACCTGCCCCTGGCGCACGGCCTGCACACGTTCCGCATTAATATCATAACCGAGCCCGGTAAAGCCGGCCTTCCCCAATGCACATAACAGTGTCAGCCCCACATAACCGATACCGACCACGGCGACATGTTCGTTTGTATGTCCAGTGACTTCAGCACTCATGATGTCCCCCAGTGATGTTGGCGCGTCTCGTCGCGCAACGTGAATGATAGCCAGTCTCTGCTCTTCACCACGGCAGGCCGCCTCCCCCTTTCGTGCGACACAACATTCCTTGCCGTGCGCGGAGGTTTGTCATAATTTCTCGCCATAGGGTAGGCTTGCAGCAGACTCATTCATCCCATATACGGCATGGTATCCCCTGAATCCGGTGACGCACGCCTCATATCGGGTTGCATTTTCAGGGCAACCATTATAAAATAAGGAAACTTGTGAAAAATCCCACAGATTCACCGACGCAGAACGATCGGGAGCGTGGGATGATGAGAGTCACTGTCCAGGGGTGTGAGGAAACGGTATGCATCAGGAGTCGCTAATTCGCGTGGGAGTTGTCGGAACCGGGGTCATGGGCGGTCATCACACCCGAGTCGCAGCCATGTTGCCAGGCTGCCAGCTTGTCGGCATCTATGATGCCAATCAGGCGCGCGCCACGGAGGTCGCCGACCAGTTCGGCGCCGCGACCTTCCCGTCTCTCGACGCGTTGTGCGAAAACGTGGACGCGGTGATTGTCGCCAGTCCTACCGTCACCCATGCCGAGGTTGGCGCGCATTGCTTGCAAGCCGGCTGCCATGTGCTGCTGGAAAAGCCCATTGCCGCAACGGTCGCCGAAGGAGAAAAACTCTACGCAATCAGTCAGCAGTCCGACCGACTTTTGATGATCGGGCACCTGGAACGCTTCAATCCCGCGGTGACCGCCGTATTGTCGTTAATATCTCATGATGAGCTTTTCGCCTTGGAGCTGCAGCGTTTGAGTCCGACACCGGGGCGTGACCGCTCCGCCGATATCATTTTCGACTTGATGATTCACGACCTCGATCTCCTGCTCGCCTTCACCGGATCGCCCATCATCGCGATCAGCGCCATGGGACACTACGTACGCAGCGATTTCATCGATCACGTCACGGCGCTCTTACGCTCGGACAAGGGCGTCACCGCGACCCTGACGGCATCTGCCG
>DASXVL010000378.1:0-2461 GCA_036504255.1 Armatimonadota bacterium
GACCGTACAATGACCTTATCTCTCTGGAAACGGTTCCAGGTGTTTTCGTGCTCTTTCCTTCGTCGATATCTTTATCAACATTATCTATACGGAGGTCTAACCATGCATACCCTGTTCCCTATTCCGGCTCGGCATCGAGGCTTCACCTTGATCGAATTGCTCGTCGTCATTGCGATCATCGCCATCCTCGCCGCCATCCTGTTTCCGGTCTTCGGCAAAGCCCGCGAAAAGGCGCGGCAAGCGCAATGCACGAGTAACCAGAAGCAAATTGCTCTGGCGTTCCAGCTCTACTCCCAAGAAAATGAAGAAAAGCTGCCCCTGGCCTTTAACACCGATGCCAATAGTAACGGCCAGTATGATACCGGCGACACGCTGGCCTGGCTGGATGCCATCAATATGCCGGCCGGCGGCAAGATGATGCGTTGCCCGTCCCGCGAAAAGAACGCGGCGTTTATTTCCGACTATGGCTATAACAGCGCACTGAGTGGATTGACGCTGGCCGATATTGCCAATCCGAGCGGCGTGATTCTGACCATCGACAGTGAAAAGCCCGCCGGGACCTTTTGTGGCACCGCACCGCACAACGGCAAATTGATCGCCTCATACGCGGATGGCCATGTGGAACTCACCAGCGACCGCGGCCCCTGGTTGTCCGCACTGCAAATTGGCTTCAATGGCGCAACCGACGTCACCCCCAACGGGGCGTTTGCCTATGCCAACCCGACCAAAACTGTCTGGGGTGGCGCTAACTGGCAGACGTTAAACACGGTGCCGGGCATGACGGATAGCACGAAAGCGACGACCGTGATCGGGACCTATCAACAGTATTTCGCGTTTGCCCCGACCGGCGCCGCGTTGTCCCTCAATAAACAGAGCACCGTGTCCGTCGGCTTATGGCTCCGCATCAATGGCAGCTATGTCACCCCCGATAACATCATCGATAATGCGATGTCAAACAATCTGGGAGGATGGCGAATTAAATATACCGCCGCGGGGGTGGTCACCGCGTATGCCTTCTATGGCCGTTCCGCGGCTGCGGCATCGGCAGACAACGCCACTGCGCCCGTCAACGTCAACGAGTGGCATCACTTCCTCGTCGTGTGGGATTTCCGGGGCAACTGGTCGATCACGAAGTTCTACGTGGATGGCAAACAAATCATCTGTCCCCTGGCGTCGCCTTTTGGCGGCTTTCCCGATGGGGGGTGGCATAATGGCGCATGGATCGTGCCTGCGGAGGGTATCGGCGCCTACTCGGGCGCCCTCGGTGTCGGGCCGAGGAACCAAGGCCATACCGCGACATTATCGTCGGACTCTTTCTCTATCTATGACCTGCGTGTGTATCACCGTTTGCTCAACCAGGATGAGATCACGACCCTGGTGCAGCAACACTAGCGCTTTGGCCAATCCACCGGAAACTCGATGCCCCCTTCTGGCTGCCGAAGTTGCTGGGTGGGGCATCCTTGCTTTCGCATGGAATTTCAATTAGCATACTCTTCAGGAGGTAGTTTCTATGCTTTCACGCCCATTACGCGTCGCGGCGATGTCCGCCGTCGCGCTCTGCAGTGCGCTCTCCACCTTTGCGGCGGCTCCGCCCGCCGCGCCGGCCACCAAAGCGCCGATCCCGGTGCTCGCCTGGAACTGTGCCCGCCCGGCCACGGCGAAGGTCGGTGACTCCATCACTCTGGGAACCGATAAGTTTTCCGGCAGTGGCAGTGATGCCTCGCTGCAGACCTTTATCTTTCAACCGAGCCTCGTGGAATACATCAACAAGGCGAATTGTCGTGCCGATTGGGCGGAAGGCCCGGATGGGCAGAGCGCCATTTCGTTCGGCAGTAAAGATGCCGACCCGGTCAACAATAGCGTCATGCAATGCGGCACAGGTGCGGGCGTACTCAAAACAGGCACAAAATTGACGCTGCAGGCCACGTTCAAGCTCACCCACGCGATGAGCTTCGGCGGCGGTAACCCCGCCTTCGAACTCGACAGCAACCTCATCGCCACGCCCGTCAGCAAGACTCCCTGGGAATCGGCGTTTGCCCTCTCCATTCGCGGGCGCGGGATTGGTGGGAAAGACTCGCGTGTTCCGTATTTCCGCATCACCGATATCTTCCCGGACTCCACCGAGCGTTATTTCGCCGCCTATACCCCGGAGATGCCGGAAGAATTGGCGCTCGACAAATGGTACACCGTCATCGTGACCTGGGATGGTGAGCAGGAAGGCGACTTCAACTATACCAACGGTGACACCACAGAGACCCAACGCGTGCATATGTGGATTAATGGGAAGGAATACCATGTCCAGCGCACCGGACATCCCAATGCCAGCCCCAATCTTTACACCGTCGAAGGCCCGATCTACGTGGGCGGCAATCGCATGTATTCCAACGCCCCCATCGATCTCGCCGGCTTTGCCATCTACAACACCGTCTTGACGGATGAGCAACTCAAGCCACTACTTGCG
>DASXVL010000379.1:0-2841 GCA_036504255.1 Armatimonadota bacterium
CATCAGCAACACGATGCCAAAGAGGATCACCACGATGGGCGGCATGGCCTCGTGAATGACGTGCCACCAGAACTCCCAGAGCATGGCGTTGTATTTATATTTCCACTGCGGCAGTAGCAGCGACCAGAGTCCGATAGCAAACAGGAGCATCCCGGTCACATGGACCAGGACCCAACGCTTCAACCGGATGCCGGGCAGCAATAGTCGATACAGCATGGGCGCAAACGGCACCGGCGGAAGGACTCCGCGCCGTGCCTGACTCCTTATTTCTTGATGTCGCGGTGCTCCAACACGATTTCATACCCCTGCTGCCGGAGATGGCTCGCCAGCAGGCGGGCAAAGACTACCGAGCGATGGTGCCCACCGGTACACCCGATGCCCACGGTCAGATAGGATTTGCCTTCTTCCCCGTAGCGCGGCAAGGAGAAAGTCAGTAACGATGCCAATTGCTCCAGGTACTGTGGGGCGGCCGGATCTTCCATGACATAGGCTTCAATGGCGGGGTCGTTGCCGGTCAGGTGTTGCAACTCCGGCACATAATGCGGATTGCGCAGGAAACGGACATCAAACAAGAGGTCGGCGTCCAATGGAATGCCGTGCTTGTAGCCGAACGACACCATGTTAACCAGCATCGCGCCGGAACGGCCGCGGTCCTGGAACAAGGTGGTGATTTCGACTTTCAAGGCCTTCACATCCGTGTCGGAGGTGTCGATGATCTTGTCGGCGGTCGCGCGCAGTTCCTGCAATTGCTTGCGCTCCAGGCGAATGCTCTCCAGCAGCGTGCGATGGCGCGTCGCCAGCGGGTGGCGCCGTCGCGTTTCCTTGAAACGACGCACGAGCGCCTCTTCGCTGGCCTCGAAAAACAGCAGACGCGGGGTGAAGCCTTGTTCGCGCAGTGACAGCACCACTCCGGCGAGGTCACGGAAGAAATAGCCGCCACGGATATCCATGACGACGGCCAGACGCGGCACGTGCCCTTGCGAATGGGTACAGAGATCGGCGAATTGCGGCAACAGCGCCGGCGGCATATTATCGACGCAGTAGTACCCCATGTCTTCCAGACAGTGCACCGCCTGCGACTTACCCGCGCCGGATAAACCGGTGATAATTACGAGATCGTGTGAGAGCGACTTCTCGCCCCCGCGTTGAGTGGTCATACAAACTCCGAGAAAACGTGCGCGGGCTGACCGCACATTCTGATAATTTCGCCGAGCTAGCGGGAATGCGCGACGCTTTAGTGTAACAGAAATGACCGTCCAGCGCACGTCACGCCGGTAGGCCAATCGTCGTCAGATCAACGGGGGTGCAGACGAAAAAGCCCCCCGCGCCCGAGGGCACGGGGGGCAAAATACCGCGTGAACGGCTTAACGGCGGCGCAGGAAGGTGGGGATTTCCAGATCGCTTTCCGCAGAGACCGACGCCGCCAACGGCGCCGAGGCCGCGTGGAGCGCACGGTTGGCATCTTCCAACGGATCGACGGCGAAGCCGGTGGCGACCACCGTGATGCGCACGCGATCAGCCATCTTCTCATCGAAGACGATGCCGAAGATCACGTTGGCCTCTTCCACGCCCGCGGCGGTGGCGATAATATTGGCGGCCTCATCCACTTCGTTGAGGCTCATATCCAAACCGCCGGTGATGTTGAACAGAATGCGCGACGCGCCTTCCATCGAGGTTTCCAACAGCGGGCTGGAGATGGCCGCCTGGGCGGCTTCCGCGGCACGGCGCTCGCCGGCGCCCTCACCGATACCCATCAACGCCGTCCCGGCGCCGGACAGCACCGTGCACACGTCGGCGAAGTCCAGGTTAATCAACCCGGAGACGGTGATGAGATCGGAGATGCCTTGCACACCCTGGCGCAGGATCTCGTCCGCGTAGCGCATCGCTTCCAACATGGAGGTATTTTTCGGCACCACGCCGAGCAGACGCTCGTTCGGGATGGTGATGAGCGCATCGACCTTCCCCTTCAAGCGATTGATACCTTCCATGGCCGTATTCATGCGCCGTCCTTCAAAACGGAACGGTTTGGTGACCACGGCGATGGTAAGTGCGCCCAATTCCTTGGCGATTTCCGCGATGATCGGGCCAGCGCCGGTCCCGGTGCCACCGCCCATGCCAGCGGTGATAAAGACCATATCGGAGCCATCGAGGATATTTTTCAACTCCTGACGACTTTCATCAGCCGCCTGGCGGCCGACCTCGGGGTTGCCGCCGGCGCCGAGGCCGCGGGTGACATCCTCACCGATCTGGACTTTGCGTTCGGCTGCGGAGCGCGCGAGCGCCTGCATATCGGTATTGGCGACCATGAATTCGACACCGCCTAAGCCGGCTTCAATCATCCGGTCTACCGCGTTGCTGCCGCCGCCACCGACGCCAACCACCTTGATCTTCGCTTGGCCGTCGTGTAGTTTAACCACTCCCATCCCCTTCCGCAACGGTTCAAAAGTTGCGCTGTAATTGTTTAAATCTAAAGAAAGCTGCGTCATGTGCCTGCAGGTGCTGCCACGTGCGAACGCCGAGCGTTGGAAATACACTGCGGATGTCCACGTCTGTCCAACATGACGTCCAGCGAGATATCAAATCTCCTGTGCAATTATAGGTACCCATATCACGACATGTCAACCAAGTGGCCACGGGCTGCACGATGCGCGGCCCGCGCGGGAGGGAGGCCTACTGGGCTCACGCGCGGCGCAGCATTTGCTTGAGTTCCGCCAGATTCCCGGCATTCTCCAGCGCATGCTCGTAGCCGATCAGCCCACGGCTGTACAGCGATTCGAGCGCTTCGTTCATCGTGTTCATACCGAAGTGATGGCTATCGCGCATGACCCCGTATAATTCGCC
>DASXVL010000380.1:0-2749 GCA_036504255.1 Armatimonadota bacterium
ATAGACCGCAATGTTCCCTTCGGCGGTAACGCGCATGCCATTCTCACAGCGAAACCCCAGCGCTTGTACGCGATCACGCCACATCACGCCTGGTAGCTGGCTTTCCTCGTCTTTCAACGTGAAGTAGAAATGGCCCGAGGAGTGGTACTTGCAGTTGCTGAGCTCGCCGCGGACCAGCACATTTTGCAGGGCGCGGTCTCGTTCGAGAGTGGTTTTGATGTAGCGGCTGAGTTCGCGAACGGAAAATACGTACGGTCCTTGTTGCATGAGGCTATTGTGCGGCAGCGCGCCGACGCTGTCAAGACTTCGGGCTAACCGTTATGCCGGGTCGCCCGTGCGGAGCGCCAGGCGGCGATGACAAATTGTGGGAGGGCCGCAAGCCGTGGCAAACGTGTCGGCTCCTGCGCAAAGCGGTAGAGCCACTCGAGTCCGGTGCGTTGCATCCAGCGTGGGGCGCGTTGGAGGCGCCCGGAGATGACATCGAAACTGCCGCCGATGCCGATCATGACCGGCACACCGAGGGTGTGGAAGTGCGTGCGGATAAACTGTTCTTGCTTCGGAATGCCCAGACCGACAAAGAGCGCATCCGGCTTGGTTTCGGCAATTTCCCGCGCGATGGCCCCGGCTTCTTCTGCGGCGAAAAATCCATGCCGCGTACCGGCGATGGTTAAGCCGGCATAACGGGCTTGCAGCGTGTCAGCGGCAGATTGCGCCACCCCGTCCGCGGCGCCGAAAAGGTAGATACGATAGCCCCGTTGTGCGGCAAGGGCGCTGATGGCTTCAACCAGATCGACGCCGGACACGCGTTCAGGCAACTGCACGCCGTGTAGATGACTCGCCAGCATGACGCCAGCCCCATCGGGGGTGACCATGTCGGCCTGCTGTACGATGTCGAGCAATACCGGCTCGTCTTGCGCGCGCATAATGCCGGAGGCATCCGCAGTGAAGATATGGTGTGGCGCGCGGGAACGGATAAACTCGTCGATGCGCCCAAGGGCCTGCGCCATGGTGAGCGGATCGATGGGGACATCGAGGATAGCGACACGTTCGGTTGCGGTGGGATGGGTCTTCCAGCGACGTAGGAGAAGCCCACTGCCGACGATGAGGGCGGCGAGGGCGAGACTTCCGAAAATTTGGCCGGTCTTTTGCTTGTCGTGTGCCATAATGATTGCTTCAGGAATGACCGCTCATATTGTACCAGAGCGTCGGGCAGAGGAACAGCGGTCAACATGCTTTTCCTCCGCCCGACAGTCAAACGGGCCGGTACTCAGGTGCCGCTTTGCCAAGAAGCGAGGTAGGCTTCCTGTTCCGGCGAGAGTGTGTCGATGCTGATATTCATTGCCGCCAGTTTCAGACGGGCGATATCGGCATCGATCGCTTGCGGAACGGCATAGACCTTGTTCGCTAACGTGTCATGGTTTTGCACCATGTATTCCGCGGAGAGCGCCTGATTGGCGAAGCTCATATCCATCACCGCGGCGGGGTGTCCCTCAGCGCTGGCCAGGTTGATGAGTCGTCCATCGGCCAGTAGGTAGATATGGCGGCCATCACGGAGCGTGTATTCCACGACCAGTGGGCGCACTTCGCGCTTCGCGACGGATAATGCTTCCAGCGCGGCGATGTCCAACTCGTCATTGAAATGTCCGGAATTGCAGACAATCGCGCCATCCTGCATCGCGGCAAAATGTTCTTTGCGGAAGACATTCAGATTACCGGTGACCGTGCAGAAGATGTACCCCTGCTTGGCTGCTTCGAGGTGACTCATCACCTGGAAGCCATCCATGACCGCTTCCAGCGCTTTGAGCGGATCAACCTCGACCACAATGACGTGCGCGCCCAGCCCGGCGGCACGGGCGGCAAGGCCGCGCCCACACCAGCCGTACCCGGCGACGACGAAATTGCGTCCGGCGAGCAGGCGGTTGGTGGCGCGAATAATGCCATCGAGCGTGCTCTGTCCGGTGCCATAACGATTATCGAACATGTGCTTAGTCAAGGCATCGTTGACGGCGATGACCGGGTAGGAGAGCATCCCCTCGGCCACCATACTGCGTAGGCGGATGACGCCGGTGGTGGTCTCTTCGGTGCCGCCGACGACTTCCGGCAATTGATCGCGCCGTTGTGTATGCAGGAGAGTTAACAAGTCGGCGCCGTCGTCCATGGTCATGGTGGGGTGCTGGTCCAGTACAGCATAAATGTGCTGGTAGTAGGTGTCGTTATCTTCGCCTTTGATGGCAAAGGTGGGAATGTCCGCTTCGGTGGCCAGGTACGCCGCCACATCATCTTGCGTGGACAGCGGGTTTGAGGCACAGAGGAAGCACCGAGCGCCGCCGGCCTTCAAGGTCAGCATCAGGTTCGCCGTCTCCGTGGTCACGTGCAGGCACGCGCCGATGGTCTGGCCCTTCAGCGGTTGTTCCTGGGCAAACCGGGCGCGAATCTGGCGAAGCACCGGCATTTCTTGCTCTGCCCACTCGACACGCAAACGCCCGGTGTGCGCCAGCGCGGTATCTCGTACGTCTAATAATGCCATGGCATCCTCATTTGTCAGAAAGATAATTGTTAATTAGTAGTTCGACCGATGGAGTCCTGCTTCCTTTTTGCCCGAAGATGTGGGTGTACGCAAAGATTGTGATGTATTTTCAGAAGCCAAAGGCTTGCTTCACCATTTGCCCCATTTGTTTGAGTGATAACGACCGTGGCTCCTCGCGCGTTGACGCGGACGGTCGCCGGGACGGCATCGACTTGCGGGCGG
>DASXVL010000381.1:0-2409 GCA_036504255.1 Armatimonadota bacterium
AGGAACGGCTCCAGCGCGTATTGCGTATGCGGCCAATAGTACTCGCGGAGAAACGCCGGTTGCACCATCGGCCCGGCATTGTTGCAGATGTCATCACCGGTGAAGACAAGGGGGATGAGGTCGTACTCCCGCATCAGCGCGACCATAATCTCGTTGCGCGCCCGCGAGAGAATGCCGTCCGCCCAATAGATGCGGCCCACCGCGTCCGGGTAGAGGGCGACGGCGGTGAGGAAGGCGACATACCCGTAGGTGAAATAGAGTGAAAAGTTTGACGGCGCACCCCAGTAGGTCAGCAGCATCGCCAGGTCGTCAAAGGTGGAGAGCGAGTTCTCGATCAGCGCGCGGTATTCCGCTTCCACCGCGACGCGATCGAAGCGTTGCTGCAAAAGCGCGGCGGCGGTTTCGGGGATCGCGTCGGCAGCGGCCAGCAACGCTTCCGGCGCGACCTCCGCGAAGGACTCCTCTTGCAGGCTGCCGGCGCGGATCGCATCCACCTCCGTCGGCGTGACGAAGGAGGACATCATACCATCCAGGCCCTGCCGGCGATTGGCCTGCACGACATAGTGGGTGGGGTCACGCAAGTACTCGTCCACCGAGACACCGCCCAGCGCCGCCAGATTGTGTACGCCCAGGCTCCATCCCCCGATCATGGGGATGCGGTCCACCGGTTCCCCGGCGAGGTGGCGCAGAATACGCTCTTTCGCGGTCATCGGCATGGTCCTTTCTGCGGGGTGCGCTGCGGCGCGCCCACTGTGCTGCCACATACGGCGGCATGCACAATATCGTAACGGTGCATTGCGCTCGATTGGCGGTATCATAGCAGTTGCCTGTTCATTCGACAATTGACTATTCCGACATGCGCATGTACAATCCCGAGATGAACCCCTTTCTTCCCCTGGTGGCGCATACCGGGCATACCGCCTTAAAATGTCCGCCGGATTGGCAATGGGATAGCACGCATACGCGCTGTCACGGTTTACTGCTGTGGCTCATTGTGCAGGGACACGGCGCCATTGCAACGCCGGACCGGACATATGCACTGCGCGCGGGCGATTGCTTTGTGCTGCGGATGACGGAACGTAATTTCGGCACGCATGACCCACGGACACCGCTGGTCGTGCATGCCGTCCACTTCGATTTTCTCACGCCGGACGGTGCGGTGCTGACGCCGTCCTACGCCGAGCTCCCGCGCTACCGGCATACCAACCAATCCACCTTGCTCTCGCAACTGATGGATCAGTCATTGACACAGCTCACTCATGGCGACATGCCGCGGGCCGTGCATTGGTTGCGCTCGGCATTGCTGCTCATCGATGACGTTGACCGTCATCCCTATCCCCGTACCCTGTCGGTCAAGCAGGCTGCCCAGGTCGATCACATCTGCCAGATGATTCGCACGGCGCCGGAACAACACTACACGCTCGCAGATCTCGCCCGGCACTGCCGTTGTTCCGAGGATCATTTCAGCCGTCTCTTTCGCCAATACACGAACACGACCCCCGCGCAGTTCATCATTCACGCGCGCATTGCCGAGGCGAAAAAGCTGTTGCTCTTCACGGAAAACAGCGTGGCAGAGATCGCCGAACTCCTCGGCTACAGCAGTCCGTATTTCTTCAGCCGGCAATTTCATCAACAGGTTGGCGTGCCGCCGACCGCCTTTCGCGCCGGGAAGCCCGACGGGGCTGCCCCTGCTACGCGTGGCCCGCGCCAGAGCCCGCCCGCGCCGTAGCAAGCACCGTGGCAAAGAGATCGACAACACGCCACGAGGGAGACGTCGCGATAGAAGAGTATCGCGCTCCCTGTTGACACGCGATCGCCTGCTCATATCAACGCACCACGGTTTGCTGCCCTCGCGCAACCGGACACCCGCGT
Source organism: Armatimonadota bacterium (assembly GCA_036504255.1). Taxonomy (GTDB): domain Bacteria; phylum Armatimonadota; class Hebobacteria; order CAIYQO01; family CAIYQO01; genus DASXVL01. The sequence continues at coordinate 1,873 of DASXVL010000381.1, forward strand.
GGGAGTGACACACCGCCCATTCTGTCCGCGAGGAAGCGCCATGGCGTTTTTCTCTCGCACTCCTGGAAACCCCTCCGCTGAGCCAAACAGAGGCCTGTTTGTTTAATTCACACTACAAACGATGCCTTTTACTTCCGTAAAGCGTGCGTTTATTTTTCAATTCGATATTTAACATGAGACTGGTATTGTATAGTGAGGCGAGTCAAGTTAGCGTTCATTCACTTTGTTCACGATACTCGGCACGCTCAGAGCAGCATACATTGCAGGCGGCCCGCGAAATCTGTTTCATCGCGACTCGCCGCCAACAGGTTTCTCTCAACCAGTACTGAACACGTCAACACTGCATCAAGGAGAAAAGCGTATGAAGACCAATCAATTTTTGGCACGACTCGTATTACTGGTACTTGTCGCCGCCGCCCTGGCCTGGGGAGTACCCTTGGCCCGAGCGCTCGCACAAACAGCCGATGGACCGCAAGCGGCGGCTGCGCCAGCACCGACCAGTGATGGCACTGTCACTCGTGAAATTCCCCAAAACAG
>DASXVL010000382.1:0-4541 GCA_036504255.1 Armatimonadota bacterium
TTTTGGTGTCCCGTGGTCGCGTGAACGGTAAGGTGCGTCGCATGGACTCATAACCCGTCCCCCTCATGCCGCACGACTACGGTCGCGACACGTGTGGGCCGCCACGGAGGGCGGCCCCTACAACGGGGAGACGGCGGTGGGTATTTATTAGCGTATGGGACTGTCCTCGCGGACAACGCCCGGTGGCGGAAGCGCCGCTGGGAGCAGGGTTAGTCGCCCTGGGGGGCATCCGCGCCCGGTGCTGGACTGTCCCCTATGGTAGGGCGCTTTTCGTAGCGCGCGCCCGCTGTGGCGCGCCTGTGGTGCGACTGTATTCGTGTGGCGTACGGGAGCTGGGTGTCAATTTGGGAACGCTTAGGCGCTCTCGCAGCACGGGTCGGCAGGCGAAACAAGCGCGCCACAGCGGGCGCGCGCTACACCGAGGATAGGGCCGGTGGGGGACTACTCTCGGTGTAGCGGCGCTCCAGAGGGGATAGTCCAGCACCGGGCACCAGAGATAGCGTGGGCACTCGGCGGGTAACGGGCACGTCCTAGCCTGACGGGCACCGAGCGCGAGGACAGTCCCAGACGTTTTTATCTGTCACCTATTTCCTTCGTTCATCAACTTGGCAACCCCGGATAACTAAGTTATGATAGGTTGCTAACATGTTTAGGAAAAGCGGTATTTCGGTCAGTATGTGGGCGCGATAAGGCCTCATGTGGCTTATATGTTGCACCGAACTAGCGGTTGACAGGAGATAATGGCAAGGGGTTGCCGGAAATTTAACATAATTAGCTGCATGGTTAGTAAGGCGGGAGGTGCATGGAAGCATTTACATGGCTTTCGGGCGCGCAAGCCGTTGACGTGGGATCGTGACGCCGTAAGATTGACTTGCATGCGATGATGCGTACGGTAGTAGCTGCTGCTTTACGCACAGTCACGCTTTATCCAGATGATCGAGAAGGAGAGGATATGAGCTATTTCCGTATTTGTTGCTGTAGCTTGCTGGCGCTGTTACTGGCCGGCGTCGCCGGGGCGTTGACACTTGCGGCGGATACCTCGCGCCCGGAGATGAGTACGTTCATCCCCGGCGAAGAGATCGCGCTCAAGTTCACCGTCACTGGGCTCACCGCGGCTGATGCCGGGTTGAAGCTGCAGTTGGACATCGTCGATGAGTTCGACAAGTCCATCAAGCAGCAGGAACTACCGGTGGCGGCGGATGCCAACGGCGCATGGCAGGGGACGGTGATGGCGCCAAATCAGCGCCTGGGCTTCTACCGCGTGAATGCCAAACTGTCGAATGGCGTGACGCTGCCGAAGTTGCGCAGTCGTCCTGCCGGTTACTTGACCTATTGTATCGTCCCCGATCCGGCGGAACGGCAGCTCTATCCCGCGAACGAAACCTTCTTTGGCATGCAAGGGGGCTTTTGCCCCACCGTCAATGTGCTGCCCTACCTGGGCATCCGCTGGGGGCTCGGTGGCTATGGCTGGAGCACCAACGAACCCAACCGCCCTGGCGAATTTACGGAGAGTCGCGATAAAGCGCGCGCCGAAGGCAAGTCCCTCCCCGGACCGAGCGATTGGTCGTGGTGCAAAGTCCCCACCAAGGGCAAAGAGACGCCCTGGAAGGTCTATCGCCTCCCCTGCTTGTATGGCGCGGCGAACTGGGCGGTCATCCCGGAATCCAAAGGTACGGCGTGCGCGGTGTTAACCCCGGAGGGGGAAAAGGCCTGGCGGAACTACTGCCTGGAAATCGGCAAAGCGCTGAAAGAAGATTCGCCGGAATTGAGTGAGCATCTCGTTCAGATCACCTGGGAACCCGTCTATCCCTGGGGGTTCAAAGGCACGGATGAGCAGCTCATCAAGATTTATGAAGTCGCCTATCCCGCCTTGCATGAGGCAGACCCCAAAATCGTGGTGCTCGGCCCCACCGGCGCGGGCATCGGCAAGAGCGATATTGAGTGGAACCTGCGCTTAATCAAAGCCGGGCTCGCTAAGTATATCGATGGGTTGGCCATTCATCCGTACCATGCTGTGCCACCCGAACGCGAGGGGTACATCTTGCGCGTGCGCTCGCTGAAAGAAGGGCTGCTGCAGGCGACCGGACGACAGATCGGCATTTACGGTACCGAACAAGGGCGAGCGACCAACGAAGAGAAGGCACAGGAAATTGACCAGGCGCTCGGGTTAACGCGCGAGAACCTGATTCTCTTTGGCGAGGGCGCCCGCTTGAATTTCGCGTTCTACATCGCGGACTATCCCGGCGAGCCGGGCTACGGCTTCTACTATAACTTGAATCCGCAGGCGACCTGGGGCACGAATATCACCGGGCCGAAGCCCGCCGCCCCGGCCTACGCGGCCATGACCTACCTGTTGGAAGGGCACAAATCCGCTGGCGCCATTGAATGGCTCGGTGAGACGGCCTGGGGGTATGCCTTCGAACGGGCAGACGATATCGTGCTCGCCGTGTGGGATTTCGGCGATACGCCACGTCAGGTGAGCATCCCCGTTGGCGTGAAGCAGGTTGCGGTCTACGATTGGATGGGCAATAAACAAATAGTCAATGCGCAAGATGATTCCGTGAAGGTCACGCTGACGCCGGCGCCGACCTATATTAAAGGCGTGTCCCCACAGCTGTGGAGCGCCAAAGCCGAGAAACCCTTAAAACTGACCCAGACGCGCATGACGAGCTTTGCGGGGGCTCAGGCCCGTATTACCGGTTCCGCCGCCGCCGTCTTGGGCAAGGACTTCAAGGGGTCGGTGATATTGGAAGCTGATCCGGCGTCGGGTATCAACAAAATGACCATGCCCGTGGCGATGAAGGCGGGGGAGATAGTTCCCGTCGTCTTTACCGTGCCCATCCCCGCGAAGGCCAAACTCGGCACCTACGCGGTGAAGGTCAATCTCGTCGATGCCTCCGGCTCGGTGGCCGCCTCCGGTATTATGCTAACGATTGCCCCGCCGGTCGCCATTAGCAGCGTGTATCCCGTGGCGATTACCCCCGGGAAAACGAGCGTGCGCGTGACGCTGAAGGATGAACAGGGGCAGGCGGCGCAAGGCACGGTACAGTTGAAGATCCAGGGCGTACCCGATAGCCAGCAGTCCGCGAAGTACACGATGCCCGCGAAAGGGAGCCAGGCCATCACGCTGTCCTACGATGATCTGGACATTTCCGCGGCGCGCACCTATACCGCATTGGTGACGGTGACGACCGCTGCCGGGGCGAAGTCGGAGAAGGCCTTTCCCATCGATTTCTTGTGCGCCAAACAATTGACGAAAGCGCCGGTCATCGATGGCGAGCTGGCCGATTGGGCCGGTGTGCCGACGGTGACCTTGAAAGGGCAGGAGTTCTGCGTACGCTCCAAGGAGTATTTCAATCCGAGTCTGAGCGCGAACGTGCGCTATGCCTGGGACGCCAAGGCGCTCTACCTTGCGGTGGAAGTGCGGGATAGCGTCTTTGTGCAGGATTTCACCGGTTTCAATACCTGGAAAGGCGATTGCCTGCAGGTGGCCTTCGACCTCGATCCGGGACAGGTGGAAGAGAAAACGGGGAACGTGGTCGCCGACAATGCCGCCAGCAAACGTCGTGTCTGCGAGATCGATCTGGCGCTGACGAAAAACGGACCGGATGTCTTTCGCACCGGCACCTTCGATGTCGCGAAATTCCCCATCGCCGGTATCGACAAAGCACAACTCCCGCTGGCCGCACGCCGTGTGGGCGATATGACCATCTATGAGGCGGCGATTCCGTGGAGCACCCTGGGGCTGACGAAGCCGCCCACGACCGGGACGTTCCTCGGTACGGCGATTACCGTCAATGATATGAACGACGCCAAGCAGTTGGACCCGTCCGCGCTCGGATTGTTTGGCGGTATTTCCGGCAAAAAAGATCCCGATAAGTTCGGTATCTTGCTGTTAGGAGGAGTGGAATAATGGTGAAAAATTGGTGGAAGACACGCCGCGCCGTCCTGGCGCTCGGCGTGGGCGTCGTACTCGGCTTGCTCCCGCTCGGCGCCCGCGCGCAGGGCGCGGCGACGGCGCAGGTGAAATTCTCCGGCATCCTGGGGCAGAGCCAAGCCACGGGGAGCGAGGCATTTCCGACCATTGCCGTGGGCGGATTGGTGCTCGATCAGGCCGGGAAACTGTGGACCTCGTCTGCTGACATCCTCTACGGTTTTACGCGCAAAGCGGACGAGACCGGCTGGACGTTAACCGACAAAATTAAATTGCCGGCCGCGGTCAATCATCTCAGCATGCGCTGGGATGGCGAGCGCCTCTACGCCGCCATCTGGAACGGTACCGTCGTTGCCGTCGATTTGGCGCAAAAGACCAACGTGCCCGCCTTCAAATACAGCGACAAGATTCGCGCCTTTGCCGTCGCACCCGCCGGGTTAACGAAGGGCTTTGCGGAAAAGGCGAAATACTTTACCTTGGAAGACGATGTCGTCAGCGCATTCGCGAAAGACGGCGCGCCGCTGGGCCCGGTGCTCAACCTTACCCGCCCGGCGAATGCGACCTGGTGGTATGTGACGCTGCTCGTGGAACCGAATACCGGCGACCT
>DASXVL010000383.1:0-9397 GCA_036504255.1 Armatimonadota bacterium
CTCCGGGCCTGCGGGCCCTCCATCGGCTTCCAAACAGTGCTAAGGACTTACGGCCAGTCTGTCTACGGGTTCGCATGCCCATAGGAGGAATCTGTCTATGCCGCTACCGCTACCTGCCGTTATCGCCGATGACCAGCGTCCCTTCCTGTGTATGGAGAGTGAAACGGTGGCGCCGGTCGCCTCCTTTGCGCTGCTGCGCAACTACATGCACATTCACCTGTTTCATGAAGTCTTCTTCTGCACCCATGGCGGCTGGCAGGTGAGCAGTCGTGGCCTCATGCCCATACAGAAAGATGCGCTGTTGTTCTTGCCCGCCCGGCACCCGCACATCGCGGTGGCCAACAAAGGCGACCGCTGCACGGGGACGATTTTGTATTTGCCGGAGGATCTTTTCTCACGCGTCATCGAGGGGGACCGCGATACGCGTTGTGTCATCGAGTCGTTGTGTCGGCGCGCGGACGACGGGGAGTACCAGGTACCGCTGACCACGGCAGGCACCGGCAGGGTGGGGCAGCTCTTTCGCGACATGGCGCGGGAGTCGCGCTTGCGCGCTCCCGGCTATAAGTCGGCGATCAAAAGTAGCGCGCAAGCGCTGTTTCTCACCATACTGCGAGAGAGCGCCGTGCCGGATATTCAGCGCGACCAGCAACCGTCGAATAAGCGCGAGCGCGTCGCCGAGGCTCTGTGTTACCTGCACGCGCACTACGCGCGCCCAATCACCGTGGCGCGCATGCTGGAACTGACCAAGATGGGGCGCAGCCAATTTCACGCGGTCTTCAAAGCAGAGACGGGCACGACGCTGGCCGAATACGTGAATACCTTGCGCCTGACCACCGCCGAGCAACTCCTACGCGACTCCGACCTCTCCATCACCGAAATCGCCTTCCGCTGCGGCTTTGCCAGCCTGAGCTACTTTTACCGCGTCTTCACCGCCCGCTTCGGGCGGCCGCCACGCGCGTACCGGCGCGCGGAGTAAGCGGGAATAGTTATTGGAGGCGGTGCTAAGGACTTTAGGCTCGGGTGATGGCAACAGCACTGTCTGGAACAGGGCCCAAGCCCGGCTATCGCCCTCTAATCAACAGCCCTGGGATAGCCGGGCTATGGCCCTATTCCAGACAGTGCTGTTGACTCCAGGCCAAACTGTCCTTAATTATTAGCCCCTGCAGCAGCCTGCGCAAGCAGCGCTTCCAGCGGCAGGTCGGCGAGTGAGTTCAGGCGCAGGTCGGCCAGCTCCAGCGGGAGCGCGCGCAGCAGGCTGTTGGGCACGGCGACGCAGTAGAGGCCGGCGCGTTTGGCGGCAGTGATGCCGTTGGGGGAATCTTCCAGCGCGATGGCTTCCTCCGCGTGGACGCCCAGCGCGGCGAGCGCGGCGAGGTAGAGGTCTGGGTGGGGTTTGGCGAGCGGGATATCATCGGCGCTGAGGATGGCGTGGAAGTGGCCGGTGAGCCCCAGCCGGTCGAGGTGACCGACCACCCAGTGGCGCGGAGAGCTGGAGGCGACGGCGAGACTGATGCCGAGGCGTTGTGCCGTGTGCAGGTAGTCGAGGACGCCGGGCAGCACCGGCTCGGCGGTGACCAGTTCGAGGAAACGCGCGTGGCGTTGCTTCCGTAGCGTTTCCCGATCGAGTGAGCGGCCCAAAGTTGCTTCCAACTGGTGATGCGGGTCGAAGGTGCCCCAGGCGAGCCCGATGGCGGCGATCCAGCTATCCAGCGGTAAGGCGCAGCCGAATTGCGCGTAGATCTCCTGCCAGGCGCGGTACTCGGTGGTTTCCGTATCCAGGATGAGGCCGTCGAAGTCGAAGATGAGCGCACGAATCACAGGGTTACCTCAGAGCGCTGACGCGGTGGAATGGGTGGTAGGTCGTTCCGGTTGCCCTACCAGGTTGGCTGCTTCCGCCGCGCAACGTGACGACGCCCCGGCGTGCAGTTGGAATATGTGGGCAGTCGTCTCCGCCAAGGTGCGCGCGCGCGCGGGATCAGCGAGGAACTGCTGCCAGCGCTCGGCGAGTTCGGCGGCGGTGGCGACTTGGAAGCCGACGCCCGCCTCTAGGGCAATAGTGGAAATATCGCGAAAATTGCTCATCTGCGGGCCGAAGATGGCCGGTTTGCCCAGCGCCAACGGTTCCAAGATGTTGTGCCCGCCAATGGGTACCAGGCTGCCGCCGACGAAGCCCGAGGAGCACAGGGCGTAAGCCTGCGCCAATTCGCCGATGGTGTCGAGGATAATGATGGCGTCGGGCGTGGTGGGCTGGGTGGCGATTTTGGTGCGGCGAATGCCGGTGAAGCCGTGCGCGACGACCAGCTCTTCCACCTTGGGCGCGCGGTTGATGTCGCGCGGGGCGATAATGAGCCGGGCCTCCGGGTGTGTGGTCTTCAGCAGCCGGAAGGCGCGCAAGATAATGTCTTCTTCGCCGGGATGCGTGCTGCCGGCGAGCACGACGGGCTCGTCGCGCGTGAGCCCGAGGGCATTACGCAGCTTGACTTGTTCCCCCAACGTGACCTTGGCGCCCACCTGGTCAAATTTAGAATTGCCCACTACGGTCACGCGTGCGGGGTCGGCCCCCATGCGGATGATGCGCGCCGCGTCTTCCTCCGATTGCATGCAAAAGCGGTCCACGTTGCGCGTCATCCAGCGGTAGAGTGGCGCCAGGTAGCGCGATCCGCGCAAGGATCGCTCGGAGATGCGTCCGTTGACGATCATCGTTTTGCAGCCGAGCAGTTGCGCCACAGCCAGAAAATTCGGCCAGAGTTCCGTCTCCACCAGCACCACCAGGTCGGGGCGCACGCGCGTCAGGGCGAGCCAGACGCAGGGGAGAAAATCGAAGGGAAAGTAGATCACCTGGCCATGGTCGCCCACCGCTTTTTGGGCTTGCGCGTGGCCGGTGTCGGTGGTGGTGGAATGCCAGAAGGTCCACCCCGGCAGCGCCTGCAGCAGGTCAGCCCAGATTGGCTTGGCGGCCACCGTTTCCCCGACGGACACGGCGTGCAGCCAGACGCGCGGCCCGGGCGTGCGGTCTTTCGCCACCAAGCCGAGACGCTCGCCCATGCCGCCGCGCGAGCGGTCGGTAATGATTAAGCCCCAGATAATGTACAAAATGGCGAAAGGGCTCAAGACGAGCATCAGCAAATTATAGATAACGAGCGTGAATATCATTATTATCAGCACATAAAGTGGTTTCTCACCTGTAATAACTTACGTTGTTTCGCCACATCATGTGCCGATACCTCCTCATCCTGCAGGGAGGCAGGAAGTTGCCGTCGAAAAGCACTACAGACGTGGTTTTTGCCAATAAGGATGGGACAATGGCTGCGATGACGCCCTGGGTACGTCAATACTCCTTACGCGACTTGCTGGATGATTGCTTTGACCTGTTTAAGGCCCGGCTCACGACGCTGGTGCTGGCCGCGGTCATCCCCTACCTGCTGGTCGTGCTCTACGTCGCCATCATGCGCCTCTGGGTCATGCCGGGCACCTTCCTGTTGTTTTCCTCCGAGCTCAGTGGATCTGTCGACAAGCTGCTGGAATCGCCTGATCAGTTACTGCAGCGCTTGGCGCACAATATTCCATTTGTGAAATTTACCATCGGGCTTGTCCTCATCAATGGCACGGCGACGCTGGTCAGTTATATTGCCCAGTGCCGTATTGCCGTGCGCGAGGCGCTGGGGTTACCCGTCTCCCTCCGCGACGTCTATCGCTGGATGGCGAAACCGTTTTGGAGTCTGGTCGTGATCGGCCTGTTGGGCTATTTAGCGTTGCCTGTGCTCGGCGTGATCGCGTATCTGGTCGCGCTCGTTGTCGGTTTGCTTGGGGCGGCTGTCGGCCTGCTGGGTGGCGGGGAGATGGCCACCGCCGTGGGTGTGACGCTGGGATTGGTGACGTTAGTCATTGTCGGCGCCGGCGGTACGTTCATACTGCTGACCGCTCTGCTCAGCGCGCCGATGGTATTGGCTTTTGAACACGCCGGTCCCTTCATGGCCATCGGCAAAAGCCTGCGTCTGGCAGGGAGCAATTTTAAGGCGCATTTTTGGGCCTTTTATCTGCTCGCGCACGTCAACTTAACGTTTTCCGCCGTGGTCGTTATCATTGTTTCCTTGCTGCAACTCGTCACGACGTATCTCTCGCCCATAGTGACGGTGGTAATCGGCTCGGTCGTGATGGCGATTGGCAATAAGGCGTTGCTGGGATTGATGGCCTCGTTTCAGACGCTCGTCTACCTGGATGGACGCTGCCGCAAAGAGAATTTCGATTTGCGCTTGCTGGCGCGAGACATCGGATTGGGCGAGGAGGTGGAACGCGCATTCGACGGAACCGCCACCCCGGTGGCGCAGGCGATGTACCCGGACTACACGGCGCTGCCTGTTGCCGCCGCGCCGGCGGCCATGGCCAGCGCGGCGGTGGTTGGTGTGACGGCGCCCCCGGTCGCCAGCGGCTACCCGGATTATTCCGCCCCTCCGCCTTCGGTGGAACCGGTCGTGGCGGCAGACGCCGCACCACCGGTCATCAGCGCTTACCCGGATTATTCCGCCCCGCCGCCCTCACTGGAGCCGCCCGCGACGGCAGACAAGGAGCCCGGTGATGACCAGCCGTAACCTCTGGCCATTACTCGGGGTCTGCGTCCTGCTCGCGCTGGTAGGCGCGGGTTCGGCGTGGGCGCAAGCGTCCGCGCCGGTCACCTCCACACGTGCGCACGCGACCTTGCAGCAGGTGCTGGCGCGCCCGGAATTCATCATCTACGACGGTTCGGGGAAACCATCCCAATCCGATTCCGCCCTGATGCGCTGGCTGCGCGAGGCGGGCAAGAAGATCGGGAATTTTTATACCGCGCATATTAAGGAGCCGCTGGCGCGCTTTGGCCACGCGCTTGCCCGCTTTTTCGAACGTCTCTTCGCACGCTTTGCGCCGAAAGAACCAACGACGGAAGGACCGTCCAAGTGGGCGTGGTTTTTCACTGCGCTCAACTGGCTCTGGGTCAAACTCTACGCCGTGCGTTATATCCTGCTCGGGGTAATCGTGCTCGTGCTACTCGGCTTAGCCTTGCACGCGTTGCTGGCCAGGCAGCAACGCCGACAGATCACGGACACGTTGGATGCGGTCGCCGCCAGTCCGACGGCGCGGCGCAAGCACGAGCCATCCTTCTGGGAACGTTCGCTGGCCGAGGCGGAGGCGCTCTGGCAGCAGGGCGATGAGCGAGAGGCCGTGCGCGTGCTCTATCGCGCCTGCCTGGTACTGCTCGACGCGCGCAGCGTGCTGCGCTATGACGAGAGCCGGGCCAATGGCGAGGTATTGCGAGAACTGCGCCGCCAGGGCAAGTCGCACGTGCAGCAGAGCCTGACGCCGATCGTGCGTGGTTTCGATCGAAGCTGGTATGGGTTCCTGCGTTTGTCCGGCGAGGAGTTTACCATCATGGTCGAAAACAGCCGCCGCTTCCGCGAGGCCGTAGTGGAGGGGCATGATGGGTAAACGTGGTGAATTGATCGTGCTGCTGCTGCTGCTCGCGTTCATCGTGACGGTGACGGTGTTGTCGCGCCGCGACGATTACGATAAAACGCAATCCTCTCCGGAAACCGCCGTGCACAGCAGTTATGTGACCCTTCCTCCCGGCTACAAGGCGCTGTCGCTGACATTGAAGCGCCTGGGGTATCCGGTGCATACCCTCATCCGTCCCTATGGGGTGTTGCCGCCACAGGGTATGCTCATCGTGGCCGATCCCTACCGCACGGCGTTGAGCCCCTACGAGGCGCGCACGCTGTTACGCTGGGTGGCGCAGGGGAATATTGCGCTAATTGCGCTGGAGTACCATCCCGAGTGTCTCGCCGCGTTCGAGCCGGAGAAGAAACCAGCCGCGACGGCGCGGCCGCAGAAAGTGACGCCAGCGGAGACACCGAAGCTCGATGACGCGTGGACCGCGCGCTTTGCGGGGGAGACGATGCCCGCTGCGGACGCCGCCACGGCGGTGGATGCGCCCCTCGCCGCATTGCGGAAATTATCATTACAGGTGCGCTCGCGTGCGCGCTTCCCCGCCACGGCGCTCTTGCCGGCCGCGGTGTCCGCGCGGGTGGGGGGCGCACGGCCGCTCTACCGGGATGCGCGTGGTGTGGTGGCAGCCTATTCCTCCATCGGGAAAGGGCAAATTATCTGGTGCGCGAGCCCGTGGTCGTTCTCCAATACGGGCATTGCGCAGGGACAGAACCTTGACGTGCTGCTGGCATTGGCGGACGCACGTCCGGGCGGACCGGTGATTTTCGATGAGTATCACCACGGCATGGGCGCCGGCATGACGCTGTGGGATTTGGCGCCGACGCGCACGAAGTGGGGCGTCGCGCAACTCGCGCTGGCGTTGGCGTTGTTGTTTCTCACGCTGGCCTGGCGTTTCGGGCCGCCGCGTCTGCCCGCCGACGAGCGCTATACGCGCTCCCGTGCGGAATATCTTACCTCCATGGCCATGCTTTTGCAGCGCGCGAAGGCCACGCATGTGGCGCGCAATCGCTTAACGGTCTTGCTGCAGCGCGAGGTCGGGCGTCGCCTGGGCATCACGGCGCACGCGTCACCAGAGCAATTGCTCGCCGCGAATGCCGTGCAACCGGTCGTGGAGCAGGACGGCTTGCGGCGGGTGCTGGAGGAATTGACACGCTTGAACGCGCAGGAACGGCCTGCGCAGGAAGACGTGTTGCGGCTGACACGCGAGGTGCACCGGCTCTTGCAGCACAAGTTACAGCGTCCACTCGCAACGTAGCGGGGGCTGATGCCCCCGGAAACTGGGTATTATACTAAAGGGAGTCTTCGCATGACAGACATGACGTTATCCGGGACCGTGGCCCGCCTGGGCGAAGCGGTAAAGGCGGAAATCGGCAAGGCGGTGAAAGGGCAGGAGTCGGTGATCGACGGGCTGTTGATCTGCCTGCTGGCGGATGGGCACGCTTTGCTGGAAGGCGTGCCGGGCACGGCGAAAACGCTGATGGCCAAGGCGCTCGCGCGCACGCTCGACGGTATGTTCCGCCGCGTGCAGTTCACCCCGGATCTCATGCCCTCGGATATCATCGGCACTACCGTGTATGATATGAAGACGGCGGAATTCTTTACGAAAAAAGGGCCGATCTTCACCGCCGTGCTGCTCGCTGACGAGATTAACCGCACGCCGCCTAAGACGCAAGCCGCGTTACTGCAGGCGATGGAGGAGCGTCAGGTCAGTCTGGATGGGGTCGATTACGCCTTGCCGGTACCCTTCCTGGTCATTGCCACGCAAAACCCCATTGAGTACGAGGGCACCTACCCGCTGCCCGAGGCGCAACTCGACCGCTTCTTGATGAAGCTGAAGGTAGACTACCCGGACGCCGGCGATGAACTGGCAATGCTCCGCCTGCACCAGCAGGGGTTTGAGCCGCACCAGCTCGCGACGTCGGCCATTCACGCCGTCGTCACGCCAGCACTGCTGGCGCAAGCGAAAGCGGAATTGACGGCGATTACCGTGGAAGACGGCGTGTTGCAATACCTGGTGGACCTGATCGCCGCCACCCGCACTGCGCCGCAAGCGCTGCTCGGGGGCAGCCCGCGCGCCACCGTGGCGCTGTTGCGCTGTGGCCGGGCGGTCGCCGCGCTGGAAGGCCGCTCGTTTATCACTCCGGATGATGTCAAGCTGGTGGCCCGGCCCGTGCTGCGCCACCGCATCATCCTCCGTCCCGAGGCGGAATTGGATGGGTTAACTCCCGATCAACTAATCGAGAGTGTGTTGGCCGCGGTGCCGGTGCCACGGTAAAGGAATTGAGCATGGGGAGTATGGCCATGCGCACGGTGTTACGAATAGTCCTCTGCTGTCTACTCTTCGTGGTCGGGCGTGTCTGGGCCGCGGAAGAGCAGCCGCTCTATACGTTGGTCGAGACCAAGACGTACGTCATCGTCAATCGCTTCGTGGTGACCAGTACCAGTAACGACCCGCTGGAAAGCGTGCGGGCCACGGTGATGGTGGGGGGCACGGATGAGTCACTCCATCAGAAAAAGATCCGCTATCGCATCAGTCCGGGTGTCTCCTCGCGCATCACGGACAAACTCGGCAATATCTATGCCGTCATCGAGTTAGGCAAATTCGCCCCACACGAGCAGAAGACGATCACGATTGAAAAGCTGGTGCAGAATAGCGGCATCAGCTTCAGCCCGGATATCTACAAGCTGACCCCGAGTTATACCGAGTTCCTGGCGACGCCCGAGAACCAACAGTATATTCAGCCCAGCCCACATATCGAGAGCGACGCGCCGGAGATCAAGGCGGACGTAGGCAAGCTGTCCACCAACAAGACGCTGGTCGAGCGCGCGCGTGACATCTATACCGGCGTCAACGTGTATCTGCAATACGATACTAACGAGGCGTACGCGCATCGCGGCGCATTGAGCGCGCAGCACACGCGGCGCGGGGTATGTACGGAATTCGCCGGGCTCTTCGTGGCGTTCTGTCGAGCGGTGGGCATCCCGGCGCGCATCGTTTCCGGCTACTGGGTCCCGCGCGACACGCCGCTCAATACGCCGGTGCTCACCAAAGAAGACCGGCATGCCTGGGCGGAGTTCTACCTGCCCAACGTGGGGTGGGTCCCCGCCGAACTCAGCCTGGTGACCACGCGCGTCGTCGATGGGAAGCGCCTACCCAATTATAAATACTTCGCGGCCATCCAGCCAAACGACCGGCACTTCATGTGGGGGTATGGCCTGGAAACCGAGCACAAGCCGAATATCAATATCGAATATCGGTTTTTCTCCAGACCCAACGCGTCGCAGGTGGAGTTGGATGCCGAACGCCTGACGGCGGCGCTGGTCGAGGAATCCGTCAAGCTCGTGCCCGATGAAACCGTGATGGCGCCAACTGCCAATAATTAGCCAGCTTGGAGTCCACAGCACCGTTTGGAAGGGCTTGGGCACAGCGAAACCCGCTCTTTCGGGAGTAGGGAACGGCGGGACTCGCTGCGCTCGAACCCTTCCAAACAGTGCTGCTGACACCAGGCTGTCCTCAAGTCCTTAGCACCGTTTGGAAGGGTTCGAGCAGCGCGAGTCCCGCCGCCCCTAGCCTGTTCTATTTCAAAAACAGCTCGATGACCGGCACGGCGACGTTCGGCTTTTCGATGGGCAGGTCCAGCGTGAGCGTGTGTTCGGTTTTGCTCTCCCAGGCCTTTTGCCACTCGGCGAGGCCTTTGAATTGGATCTCGGACGCATCGTTGAGCAGTTGCGCGTACTCCACGCGTTCCGCCAGGCAGCCGTCGAGGTGCAGGTGCTTGAACGGCCAGGCGAAGACGTGTACGTAGAGACGGTTGGTCGTCGGGTTGTAGGTGAGGCGGCAATCTTGCGGCGCGGTGAACTCGGCGGGGGCTTGCGTGCAACCGTAAATGCTGCGGCTGTGCCGCTTCATCCATTCGCC
>DASXVL010000384.1:0-2100 GCA_036504255.1 Armatimonadota bacterium
CCCACTCTCCACCACCAGCCCCACATTAATTCCTTCGTTATGCCGTACACCGCGCGTTTTCCCTGTGCGGCTCGTGCCTGTCACGCTCGTCAGCAGAGTCAACTGTATCTTGCTGCTAAGAAAAATAGCAAAAATACTTACTAGCTAGGTAAGCAGGCTATTGACAGGGGGGTAGGTGTGGTTTAAAATGGCGCTGTGTGGTGAACAAGTGGCGTAAAGTGGCGTAGTGAGGGTTTCGCATGCGCGTCTATGGTGAATCCGATCACCAGCTCGACGACAAAGGTCGAATCAATATTCCCCGGAAATACCAACCGCTCTTTGAGCATGGGGGATTCCTCACACGTGCGTTTAACGGGAAATCGTTGGTCTTCTACTCCTATGAGGCGTGGGAAGCTGTGCAACAATTTCTCTCCTCGCTGAAGTTCACTGAGCAATCCGGCGATAATGTGGCCCGTTACTTGAGCTGTGGCACCGAAGTGCGCTTGGATGGGCAGGGACGTTTGAGTATTCCGCCCACACTGCGCCGCCGTTCCAGTCTGGAAAAGGACGTCACACTGCTCGCCATGGGCGACAAAATCGAGATCTGGGACGCCCAGACCTGGATGACGTACGACGAAGAACATTTAACACCTGAGACGATGGGTACCGCTCTGGAGAAGATCAGTTCTCAGCAGGCTGCCGCCGCGGGATAATCTTCCGTAGAGGAGTGACCCCATGTGTCCGATGAACGATTTGCCCGGATCGCCGGCGGGATATGACGTATCCCTGCAGCACGACCCGGTAATGCTCCGGGAAGTCCTCGAGTATCTGGATCCCCAGCCGGGGGAGACCATCGTGGACTGCACCCTGGGTGGCGGGGGCCACGCGCTGGAAATTTGCCGGCGCCTCGGTCCCACGGGACGCTTGATCGGCATCGAGCAGGACGCGGCCGCGTTGGCCCGTGCCCGTACCCGCCTACAGGGCTTTCCGGTCACGTTTATACATGACAATTTCCGGCACCTTGACAACATTCTTTCGGATTTATCAGTCGACGGCGTGGATGGTTATTTCTTCGACCTGGGGGTCTCTTCCTTCCAGCTCGAAAGCGCCGAGCGTGGTTTTAGCTTTCGCTTTAGCGCCCCGCTCGATATGCGCATGGACCAACGCCAACCCACGACCGCCGCTGATTTAGTTAACCGGATGCCTGAAGATGCGCTTATGCACATTTTCATCGAATCCGGTTACGGACGGTGGGCACGACGACTTGCCAAGGCCATCACCGCATCACGGAAACT
Organism: Armatimonadota bacterium; assembly: GCA_036504255.1. Lineage (GTDB taxonomy): Bacteria > Armatimonadota > Hebobacteria > CAIYQO01 > CAIYQO01 > DASXVL01. The sequence goes on from DASXVL010000384.1 coordinate 1,275, forward strand.
ATCACCGATCACCACCACAACACAATTTGCAGACCTGATCACCGCCAATGTCCCAGCCGCTGCTCACAGCAAAATTCATCCAGCGACCAAAGCTTTTCAAGCACTCAGGATCGCCGTAAATGACGAAGTCGCAGCGCTCACAGATGCCCTTACTGTCGCCGTTCATCACAGCAACATCAACGCACGGATCGTCGTACTTAGCTATCACAGCCTAGAGGATGGAGAAACAAAGAGGACGTTCCAATACCTCTCAGGCAAGCGTCTGCCCCCGTCCAACCCTTATGAGATCATGCAGCCGACGCCCCCGCGTCTGCTGCAAATACTCACGAAAAAGCCGCTGGTTCCCTCGCCGGAAGAGATCCAGCGCAACCCGCGCAGTCGCAGTGCGAAACTACGCGCTGCCGCCCGTGTCGAGGAGACCCAGTCACCTGACGCGTGGCGATAAGCTGCTGGTGTAACCAGTACCGTTGCTTATCATCGTCTGTCCTAAGCATTGCCTCCGCCGCCGTTGACCCGGCGAGCGGACACGATCCTGGCCTGCTTGCAGGTCGCAGGAGCCAGAGGGTTACCTCGGGCCACTGTCAGCCATATTTATCTACCGATTATCGCCGGCGGGGTAACCCGCCACGGACTCCCTATCGTCGTCTTTTTCATCGTCGCCCGAGGTGGCCGCCATGGCGCAAGCGCTGCGTACCGTGTGGCTTGAGCCGGAAGAACAGCAAGAGCCGCTCTCCCCGCAATTACAACCACGTCATAAACGTCGAACAGCCTCGGCTGTCCGACAGGGTCCTTGGATCACCGCCAGTATGATCATGCTGGTTGCGGT
>DASXVL010000385.1:0-1830 GCA_036504255.1 Armatimonadota bacterium
CGCGCGCGCCGGGCTATCGTCTGCACTTGCTGGCGCTTTTTCTGCAACTGCTCACCGACCTCGCGCGCTACTACCAGGACAGCCCGCGCAAGCCCTCGGCGCAACTGGTGCAGCTCGGCGCGGTTATCAGCAAAATCGAGCAGGACTACGCCCTGCCGCTGACGATCCGGGAGTTGGCGGAGATCGCCAATATGTCCGAGCGCCACCTGGCGCGCCGCTTTCGCGAAGGCGTGGGTCTCTCCCCGATTGACTACCTGCTGCACCGGCGTATCCGGCACGCGGCGCAACTCCTGCGCGCTACCGGCCACTCCATCGCCGGCGTCGCCGCCGCCGTCGGCATGCCCGACAGCAACTATTTCGCCCGCCAATTCAAACGCATCATGGGCGTGAGTCCACGCGAGTATCGCCGCGATGGCTTACACGAGCGGTGAGCCGTGCTTCCGGCTGGGGTGGTGTCAACAGCACTGTCTGGAGGGTTCGAGCGCAGCGAGTCCCGCCGTGCCCAATTCCCGGAAGGAAGCGGGGCTTTCTGCCCTCGTCCCGAGGGCAGGCCAACCTTCCAAACAGTGCTCTTGCTACCGCCGAGCGGAAGGGCAACGACCTCGTCCATGTCTGGGGACATGAGTGGGCTGACTGGTTTTTCCACCCGGCAGTACCAGCAGCACCGTTTGGAAGGATGGCCTGCCCGCAGGGCAGAGAGCCCCGCTTCCTTTCAGGGGGAACGGCGGGACTCGCTGCGCTCGAACCCTCCAAACCGTGCTAAGGACTTCAGGCTGGGCTCGTGTCAGCAGCACACCCTGGCTCGCCAAACCGCTTACAGAAACCGTTGCCGGAATGCCGACGGGCTCAACTGCTCGTAGTGCGTGAACACCCGGCTGAAGTAGAATTCATCGGTGAAGCCCAGGCTGTGCGCGATCGCGCGGATGGTGTGGCCGCCTTCCATGAGCAGGGCTTTGGCGGCGGCGACTTTCCCGCGATTCATGTAGGCGACCGGGGTGTGCCCGGTATACTGCTTAAACAGCGTGCCCAGGTAGTCCGGCGTGACATGCGCCAGGCGGGCCAAATCGTTGACGCTGGGGCGCTCATGCGGATGCGCGTTGAGGTAGCTGATGACGGTTTCGACCTTGTCTTGCGCGGATGCGCCGAGACGCTGCGCGTGCAGTTCTTCCGCGATGTAAAACAGGAACTGCGCGAGCAAGGCGCGACAGAGCAACAGATCGCCGGGGAGCTTGCGCTGCCAGGGGTCGGCCATGCGCTTGAAGGTGTCCAGCATCTTGCGTTGGTTGCTCGGGTACTGCACCGGGGCGAGCGGGAGCCGGCTGTCTGCCGGCGCAGGGCGGAGCGTCGCATGGTCGGCCAGCAAGGCGTACTCGAAATGCAGCGCGTGAAAGCTTAGCGGCTGCGCGTCGTCGGAGGCGAGCGCATGTACGAGGGTGGGAAAGAAGTAACAGAGCATGCCCGCCCGCGCCACGTGGCGTGTACCCTCGACCGTGATGACGCCGCGTCCCTGCTCGATGAGCACCAGTTCGTGGTTGCGAATGGTGCGCTCAGGAATTATCCATCCCGGTCCGCATTGTCGGTGCACATAATGCTGGGGTGTTGGCACAATGCGGTCAAAATCGTTCATCTCCACACGCGGACTCCTCCCGCCGGTATTGTAGCGCGGAACAATGCCTGTGTGCAAATCTGCCTCGGAATTGTCCAGTGTTTGCGGAATCCTCCATTCACGCGGGCCAGCCGGCGCGGTACGATGCGATGTATACACATGGTGTCATGTCATGCAGCCTGTGTCGTGGTGTGAGCAAGCGTTTAGCGTCTGGCGTCTGGCGT
>DASXVL010000386.1:0-9081 GCA_036504255.1 Armatimonadota bacterium
TTTTGGACCTGTTTATGGGATTACTTCGGACAGACTTGAGTACAAATAGCAACCGATTGAACTAGGCTAAACCTGAGGCAGCCGCGTGCTGCAGTGCGCGCGGCTGCGCGCTCGTTTACGGCAGATTATACTTGTGCGTCAAGTAGCTCGTCACATCCGCCGTCTCTTGCGTGGTCAGCGCGCGATTGTAGATGAGCACCTCGGCGATGTCCCCGGTGAAATGAAAGGCGTTACCGAGGAGACCGTTTGACAGGTGCATGGCGCCCAGCCCGAGGCTGTACAGATATTGATTACTGTCCAACGTCTTGCTGAGCGTCTTCAGCGTGGGCGAGAAGGCGCTGCCGGAACCGGTGGTGATACAGAGGCCCTTGAGATACTCATAATCCGTCGTCGTCGGGCAGGAGACCACTCGGTTATTGATCCCGCCCTGATCCTGCTGTGCCTGCGCGGTGGGGGCGGCACAGACTAAAAACACGGTGTAGGCGCCCGTGCGTGTGGGGCTCAAGAGCTTTCGCAGGTTGTCATTCGTGCCATCAAACCGAATGACCGGTTTGCTATTGATGCCCGAACTGACGTAGAGCGGATCACAACTGCTGCTGGTCGGGGTCAGATGGTTGCCGGCGCTTGACTGGTCGTTCCACTGCGTCACGTAATTATTGCCGTCTTTGGTTACCCCGGCATCCGCTTTCGCCCACAGGATCAAGTCGCTGCTCGCGACGTTCGGGCTGCCCACCGTCAAGAGCACCGTTATCTTTTTCGTTTGACCCGCGCCGGTCACGGTCACTGTACCCGTGTAGCTGCCGACATCCAGGCTGGAGGGGTTGCAGGTGACGGTGATGTCGGTGCCGCTCCCTTCGTCCGTCAGGACGCCGCTACCGGCGGAGAGCGTCAGCCAGGCGGAGTCCGAAGTCGCGCTCCAGCTTAAGGAGGACGTACCGGCGTTCCACAGCGTCACCGTATCGGTGACTGGGGAGCCATAGGCCGTCGTGCTGGCCGTCACGGTGCGGTAGGGTACTTCGAGTATCGCCTCCGGCAGTGTGCCCGCATAGGCCGCCTCAAAGCCTGACCAGGTGTTTTCGCGCAGGTCGGGGCTTTGGCTTGTCGTGGCAAATTTGATGCCCTGGGAACCGCTGTAGCTGGCCGTGCCGCGCGACAGGGTATTCCGGTACAGGATGTAATTGGCGCTTTGCGGCGCGGCGGACAGGTCAACGGCCACCGGCAGGTTGTCCCCGCTGTTATGCTCATAAAGCGTCATATCCAGGGTCACGCCGGCGCCGGTCCAGGGATTCCGAGTGGCCAAGAAGCCTTCCAGCACGGGACTGGTGATGGTATTGTGGCGATAGAGCGACCCCAGCACGGCGCTGCCGGGATCGACCCCGGCGCTGTTATAATACGCCGCGACGGACTGCGCCGCCCAACGATTATTTTGGTATTGATTATTCGCGTACAGATGGAAGTAACTCGGCTGTATGTCGGTCGGATTGGTCTGCCCCAAGGCCCAGGTGGACGTGCCGGTGCGCACCTGGTGAAAGGTGTTGCTGTCCACCAGATACTCGCTGCACCCGCCGTAGGGCTCGACGCCTGCCGAGGCGTTATGCGCGCTGTTCGTTGCGGCATAGTCTTTGGCATCCAAATAATTGTGATAGATCGCATAGCGGCAGGCCGACCAGGCGATGATGACGGCGCTGCTGCTGTCTGGCGCCAGGTTCCAGGCGGGGCTGACGGTGATCGTTTTGCTGGCGCTGTCCCACCCGGTGATGGGACGATGCTGCCCCAGCCCGGTACCGCTGACAATAATCGCTTCCTGCCCGGTGTAATCCGTGGCTAAAGTGCTGAAGGTGACGGTGCTCGTGGTGGCCGCCGTCGGCGTGCCGCGGTACTTGGTCGCATTACCTTCCCACATAAATTGCTCGCCGGTATTCTGGTTACTCGTGTACCCGGGGCGCACCGTCAAATCGGTCGAGGTATTATCACCCAAATACACATTGCGGCTCACCCCATAGGCGCCGTTGCCGGTAAAAAAGCGGCCTTGGCCCCACCCGTCATCCAGGGTGGTGTTCTCATCCTGCCCGGTACAGTTGACCATCGCTAATTCTTTCCGCCCCCACTCCAAGATGAGCGTAAAGCAGTCGTTGGTACCGTAGAAGTTACAGCCCGTGAGAAAGAATTGCGTGCCCGACCCGAGGAAAACACCCTGCCCGGTCATGTCGCAATTGGTCAAGGCGGTGTTCGTGCAGCCGTGAAAATCCAGCGCCGATGTGCCCTTGGCTTTGACCGCCACGTTCGTCAACGAAAGGTCGGTCACAAAGCGCAGGTAAATGGGCGGATAGGTTGAGACGGCGGGATAATAGCCGTTGGTATCAATGGTCAGGTCACGGATTTCGATATTGGTGGGATTGCCGTTACCGTTGTGGAAAATGATACCGTATGGGGTGAGATTGAAATTACTGCGGCATTTGAGGAAGGTGCTGCCTTTGCCGTCGCCGCGAAAACGCACATTGGAGCGCGGCGTCAAATAATCGGACAACATATAGGTGCCCGCCGGAAAGTACACCGATGAATACGGCGTGCCGGCCGCGGCAGTGATCGCATTGCGAATGGCCGTGGTGTCGTCGGTCACACCGTCGCCCAGCGCCCCATAGCTCCGCACGTTGAAGTCTCGGCTCGTCCAGCCCGGCCCACTATAGACGGTCAGGGTGAGCGGACCGCTCCAGCCGTAGTGGCCACCGTGTCCATTGTGAATCCACACTTCGTATGTGCCATTGGCCAAACTCGGAACCGTGAAACTGACCTTATACGGGTTCACCGCGGTCACGCTTGCCCATTGCCCGGCCGAGCCGCTCGGCTTCACATAGACGTAGGAAGTGCTGGTGCCATTGTCGTGCGCGAGATTTTGCCCAAACACGGAGATGCTCGCGCCCGCGATGGCCTTTTTTGGTCCCAGCCACCAGGCGTCGGTGCGGTTGACCGCCGCCGGATAGCCGTAGCCATCGCTGTTCTTTGGCCAGACAAGATAGGTGGACCAGGCGGGCAACGCCGCGTCGAGCGTGATGGCGGCCTTCATACCGTCCAGGCGCTGGATGGCGCACTCCCGCAGCGTGCTGTTACTGCCGTCCGTTTGCCCAAAGACGAGAAATTGGGTGTCTTTCCCGGCGTTGTCACCGGTATACCGGGAAAAGTTGCTGCCCGTCATCACCAGCGAATCGTCGGGCGCTCCCGCGCGCGTCCACTCCGCGAACGCCGGGGCCGTACCGGCGGGAGTTGTCGTTGCGACGGGTGGACTGAAGGTGTCGAATGCCGTCAGCAGTGTGGGCTCCGGATTCGGTTTGACGACATTCGGCATGTCGGGGTAGCTGGCAAGCACGGCGCGTGCACAGCAGAGCACGAGAAGGCACAGGCCGACGAACGATGGTAGCCGTCGCGTGTGCCCAGCGCAGCGCAAGTCGCTGCCCTGTCGAGGTGGTAGTAACCGGTGTGTTGCTCGTGAAAACATAAATTACCTCCCATGTTATGGTGGAACTTATGACACTCCCTGTCGCGACGCCCGATGGTGCGTCATACAACTCCAAGGAACGTGGTCGTCGCGTGCAATGCCGGTTAACGGTGTCGTAGCGAGTGCTTGCTGAAACTGTTGCCGCATGTTATGCAAAAAACAGGCTAAAAATTCTACCTCCAGCGCAGCGTAACGCTTTGCGGTTGTTCTGGAATGGTTGGCATATGTGCACAGCATGTGTCTGACCGTCCTGGTACATTGTCATCCAGCAGCTCGTCGTGTGCGCGTTGGCGCAACGCGCGCACGACTGGGCCGGCGTGCGCTATGGCAGATGCCACAAATCCGGGTCGTATGAGAGCACGTGAAAGTCACGCACGGCCGTCGGCGTATCGTCGGCCAGGATACCGGCTTTACCGTAGGTCAGCGCGTAATCGTAGCCATTCGCACTCACCAGCGCGCCGTCGAGATAGCCGATGATGTGTTCGCCCACACAACGCAAGGCGAGTTGCACCGCCTGCCCGGGATGATAGGTGAAGGCGCCGCGCTCGATCACGCTCACTTTCCCCGCATCGCTCCGCGCGATCTGCCACTGCCCCTGCCGGTTGAAGGTGAATTGGTAGTGGGCAGTACCGCCGGCGCGTCCGACCAGGCCCACGCTCTGCTCATCCAGGGTGAACTGCGGTTGCAGCGTGGCGGAGACGGTGTAGTTCCCCCAGGTGCTCGCATCGCCGGTCAGCGTCAACCCGCTGCCGGTGCGTATTTCCGGCGTGACCTGCCACGTGCCGCGAACGACGGTCCAGTCAGTGGTCGGCAGCGGGCGGGGCGAATGGGTGGAGTCGGCGGCGATGAACCAGAGATTTTCGCGGTTGGGCTTGTCATGAATGGGCACCGGCGTCGTCACCGTACAGACGACCTTGCCATTGCGTTCAAGCCACACGCTTTGCTCGCCCAATTGAAAGGGCACATTCACCGACTGCACGCCGCTCCCCACCTCCTGGCGAAAGACCTTCTCACCGGTCTTGATAACCAGCGTGGCCGGCGTGTTCAAGATGGCGAGCGCCTCGATTTCATCAGTCGGCGTATTGCTCTTGACCTTATATTTATACACGGTGGGTTCCGCCGCGTACGGATGCGGTCGATGCCAGAGGGAGAGAAAATCCGTTTTCAACACCGGCTGCTTGCCGGTCTTGAACCAATCGCTGTAATAGCGCATGAGCGGCAGCCAGGCCATAAAGTGGTTATTATCCGGCGCCAACGGCGTTTCGCCGAAATCGTTCCAGGTGATGCTCTGTATCCACTGCACGCGGTCGCGGTGCTGAATATTCCACATCCACGCCTCACGAAAGAGCGCCGTGCCGCGCGTGGCGGAATACATCCAGCCGCGATTATAGTACATGGGAGAGACTTCCCCCATGATGAGCATCGACTCCGGCCAATAGGCCAGCACACGGTCGCGGTTCGCCAGCGTGCTGATCGGGCTAAACGTGCCCGCGCCGAAAGCAAATGTCGCAAACTCCTTGCCATACGCTTGCGTATAGAACTGGTCCCAATCCGACCCCTGGGTCGCCATAAAGGCGACCGGCATACCTTGCTCCGCCAGCCATTGTACGAGTAAGGTCTTATCGACCTCCGCGGCGCCTTTGCCGTCCGGGTAGCGGTCATCATAGGTCGCGACGACGGCCTTGCCGTCATAGCGCAAGAGCGCCGGGGAGGCAGACGCCACCTGCAGCCAGTGCAAAATCATCTGGCGTGACGTGTCGCCCCCCTCTTTGACGGGCTTTTCACTGGGGCCTTTCAGGGTGGCATAGTCGGGCATCAAGCCGATGTAGAAATTACCGGCGATTTCGGCGGCCTTGAGCAAACGTTGCCAGTGCGCGAGATATTTCGGCTGATCCCAGAGCAGATCGACAAAAAAACCATCGATACCGGCCTCTTTCGCCAGGCGAATCTCCGTGACCGTGGCCTGCAGCTCCACATCCGCCACGTTCCCGATCGTGGTCGCGTAGAGAATCGGACGGCTGCTCCTCGCGGCTTTCACCGGGTCATTCTTCGGGTCGGATTCATATTGGTAGCCATACCCGGTGGCCGCAGTGTTCCAGGGACGAATCACCGGGAAGCAAGGCATATAATGGGCCATCACCAGCCGTTGGCCTTTGCTATCCGGAAATGGCGCCGTGTGCGCGGGCAGCATGGCGAAGATGAGTGTCAGTAACACCAATACGCTCGCTATGGGCAGAAATCGCAATGTCGTTCGCATATCGTAGATCCTTCCGTTTACCTACTCGTCCCTGCAGGCTGTTCTTTCCTACTCTGGGATATTGGCCCTGTTCCAGACAGTGCCGTTGCTACTAGGCCCAGCCTGGAGTCCTTAGCACTGTGTGGAAGGGTTCGAGCGCAGCGAGACCCGCCGGGCCCAGTTCTGAAAGGACGCGGGGCGTTCTGCCCTGCGGGCAGACCATCCTTCCACACGGTGCTGCTGGTACTGCTGGCTGGCAAGGCCAGTCAGCCCACTTATGTCTCCAGACATGGACGAGGTCGATGCCCTTCCTCTCGGGAGGTAGCAAGAGCACTGTTTGGAAGGATGGCCTGCCCTCGGGACGAGGGCAGAGAGCCCCGCTTCCTTTCAGCATTGGGAACGGCGGGACTCGCTGCGCTTGAACCCTTCCAAACCGTGCTGTAGCCCCATCGCCTCAGCAGAGTCGCCTCGTGTTCTTTCATCGCGCAACCAGCCCACCCGGTTTGCGACGCCCACAGAGCGCCAGGTCGCGCAAGATCACACCACCCTGCGCTATCTTTGCATGTATCCGATAATAGCGCCACGTGTATGGATGACCATTTTCAACGCAAGGTCGCCGCGCACTATTGCGGTCCGTGCATCTTCGGCATGACGGCAATCTCATCCAAGTTGAGCAAACGATGGTACACACGCAGATCCATAATAGCAAAAGAGTTATCCGACGTGGGATGTCCGCTCCACCCATTGGCGCCCAGGTACAAATTGCCGGTAAAGGGCGCGATCGCTGGCGTATAGTACGACGGGCAGGTTTTATTGGTGCCCGACGAGACCAGCGTGCCGTCCACGTACATAGCACCTTTCAACAAGGTGGCCGAAAAATCCCAGACCACGGCGACATGGTGCCACTGCTTGGAGGGAAAGGCGTACGTGGGACAGGGGTTATAGCTATTGATCAAGAAGGCATTGCCATAGAGCGTGTTATTAGCGCACTGTATCTGCCACCCCCCAGTATTGTTGCTCACGGCATTGCTCACGATGGGGTCATGGTGTATGTGCCATTCAAATACAGCCAGAATGCGACCGAGATAGTCTTTTGCGGCACGTTGCATAACGGGGTCGCGGACGCGGTGTACGACATTTTTTTCGCATTCGAGGATGGCCAGGCATTCAAGGCCGTCGTATTCGGGAAGGGGCCCGGCACCGTCGAGAGTACGAGACCACTGTCAGTGACCGGCTGTCGATACGGATAGGCGCCGTAGGGCGCGAGATCATTCACGCCATGAAAGCCCACTTGGAACGCGGTATACCAGGGGCCGCTGTCTGCCGTCAATTCCACATGGCCGTCAAGAAAGGAACAGATGAGTTTCCCGTTATGCGGGGTGCTCGTGGAATACGTGCCCGCCGGTTTGTCACCATCGGCCGTCAAGATGACGGTCGTCGGGTTAATCACATCGCCTAACGCCACGCCACTAAGCGCGCTGTCGTAGGCGTAGTCGGAAATAAATGCCGCCGTCTTCTCGCGGGACGGACAATGCAGCATCTTCCCGCCCGCCGGCATATTGACGGCGTCCATCCAGGCCAGCGTATCGCCCGCCTCGTATTGGCCGTTCCCGTTGACATCTGTCGTAAAGGCCAGCGGCAGTTTTTCTTCATTTTCCTGTGAATACATCTGAAACGCTAGTGCAAGCTGCTTCTGGTTACTCGTGCACTGAGCCTGGCGTGCCTTCTCGCGCGCTTTCGCGAAAACCGGAAAGAGAATGGCCGCCAAGATCGCGATAATGGCGATCACGACAAGGAGCTCGATCAGCGTAAAGCCCTGTTGACGCTGACCAGTTACGGATGGATTGTGCATAATACCCTCCATAAATAGCAAAGTAATGTCACACCAGCCACATGCCCAGGTGGTTCCGTGCATGTGTGGGCCCATCTCCGCACGGAATGCCACCGCGCGGGCGGGAAGCATTCCGTGCAAAAATCCGTCATCCGCTGTTTGCGATGTCGCGTTGCTGTCCCCCTAACACTCCATCAGGCGTATCACCTGCTCGGCGTCTGCCGCCGAGGCAACCGTGACATGACATATCATGCGTTTGGTCTTGGCGCCGAATTCGCGCTTGATGATGGCCAGTTCGTCCTGAGACATGCCCAGCATCAAGCCTTTCCCGGCGTCTAGGGTCTTATGGTAGATAGGCCACCAACGGGGATCGGCGATTGAGTACTGGCCAGCGCCCGGCGTCCACTGCAGCACATCGAGGTGCGGCAGCGCGAGGAGATGATCATGATGGGGAATGGCTTGCGGCCCATCCCAGTGATAGATACTGTACGAGAGGCGTTCCGTCATCTCTTGCAGCACGGGTACCATAAACTCGCCGAACATGGCCGGGGAGATCATCGCGGAGAAATCGCACTGCAGCTTCGCCAGCCGTCCCGGCGCCCACGCCCAGTAGACGCTGCCGCCCACCTCGTCCCGCAAAATGTCATAGAGCATGTCGTAGTGGCGGAAATACAGGTCGGTAATCTGCCGTAGCGACGCCTGCACCCATTCCGGCCGGTCGTACAGGTCTTCCAATAACCGTTGCCCGCCGCGCATCGCCTCCAACGTATCCAGCCCTTCAATGAGATCGGGAACGGATTGCAAGCTTTTCCCCCGGCTCCAGGCGGCGAATGCCCGTGTCGCCGCGAGCGTGTAGCGCCAATAGCGATTGTTGGGGTCGTAGCTGAACGCCGGCGCGCCGGGGTCGTCGTCGCAGAGGAAGGGACGGCACCACACCGTGTCCGGACGCTCGATCCCCTCGCAGCCCAAAAAGAGCGCCAGACTATTCGGCGCCAGGTAGGTGGGGCACGGCGAGGGCACGGCTTCCGCGAAATACGTCGCATCGGCCGCAGCGCGTTGCGCCAGATATTGTCGGTACGCCGGGTCGTGCATCGAGGCATCGGTGACCCATCCCGGCGGCTCCGCCATGGACGGCATCACCTCATGCGGCGTCGCACGGGGTATCACGATCTGTAAGGCGGCACGTCCGATATCACCGCCATGCCACCAGCACGTCAGACGCTCGCGCGCCGCTTCCCATTCCGGATAATATGTGAGTGAACTCATGCAAATCGCTTTCCGAGACCCGAGCAACCCGTGCCTACCGTCGGTTGCCAGGCAAGATGTGGGGCGCAACGGCCCATAAGATACTGCGCATTATCCGGCAATCGTCACGCCGTGTCCTTGATTTTTTCACCAACTTATCGCATAATCTCACCAGTTCACTTCAGTTAAAACAGAGGCGGGAGTGCAACGGCTTGCGGAAGAGACCGGGGCTTGTTACGGTTCATGCGGTGGGGGCATAGCACCGTTTGGAAGGGT
>DASXVL010000387.1:0-2518 GCA_036504255.1 Armatimonadota bacterium
ACCCACCCCCAACCCCCTCCCGAACCAGGAGGGGGCTTTCCTTCGGTCAGCCTATTCGGGAATTCCCTTGACAACATTTGCACGAGAAACTCGAGCGGCTACACCTGTAAAGATCCTTACGCGCGGCGTCGCTATTCAGAAAGATCGGCGGCCCGCTGTGATTTGGGCGTCTGCCGTGGAATAACCGCGCTACGAGAGGAGACAGCAGTATGCGCAGATGGACCTTGTGGATCGGGATGTTGGCGTTGGCGGCGATGCTGGCGGGATGCCAGTCGAGTGATCCGGCGTCGTGGCGGGTGGTAGTATATGACGGCTTGCCGCCGCTGCTGGAGAGGACGCACGGGATGCCCGCCACCGATCTCCACGACGCAAGGGTGGTGGCGCGCGGCACTGAAGCGAACGTGGCGTTCGTGGATGCGGTCGAAGTGGCGACGCACAAGACCGAGGCGCAGGCGCTGGTGCTGCTGCAATCGTTCGATACCACGCAGGGTCACCAGGTGCAGGTGCTGACGCTGACCCACGCTACCGCCGTCACCCGCTATTGGTCCGATCCGGGCAGCAAGCTCGGTCGCTGGTATGCGCGCTCCTGGAGGGATCACCTGCTCTCGCCCACCGAGGCAATTCACCTGTTGGCATTGCCGCGGGTGAATGCCGGAAGTTGTGTCACGCAATACACCCTGCGGGACGACGCCATAGTTGTCTATGGCCTGTGCGCCGATATGTCGAACGACCCCGTGAACTTCGGTCCGACGGCTACCGGCGGTGGCGAGCAGCTCTTCGCGCCGGACGCCACCCAGTGGGACGCGAGCACGCAGACGGCCTCGCTGAACCCGGCGGTGATCACGCTCAACGAGGAAGTACGCTCTGTCCAGCCGTGATCGCTGTGACCGGTGAAAAGGACTCAGCCGGTCCGGCGTCGAAGTGACAAGCTTGTCCGGAGAGGGGGAGAGGCCTTTCCGGCGCTGTTCCCATGGATTTCACCCGTTTCTTCCGACCCTGGACGCCGGACCTGGCCATCGATCTGGGCACCGCCAATACCCTCATCCATATGCGTGGACGAGGCATTTTGCTGCGGGAGCCTTCCGTCGTCGCCATCGAGAAGGCCAGCGGGGCGATCCGCGCGGTGGGGGATGAAGCGAAGCGCATGCTCGGGCGCACACCGGCGGCCATCGAGACCATCCGCCCGCTGCATGACGGCGTGATTGCGGATTTCGACATCGCCGGGCACATGCTCGCCCATTTCGTGGAGAAAGTCTACCGCCGCCGCCCCTTCATTCACCCCCACATGCTCATCGGCGTGCCCTCCGGCGTCACCGAAGTGGAGTGCCTGGCGGTGAAGGACGCCGCGCGCCGCGCCGGCGCGAAGCAGGCCTGGGTGATCGAGGAGCCCATCGCCGCCGCCATCGGCGCCGGGCTGCCCATCCACGAGGCCACCGGCAGCATGGTGGTGGATATCGGCGGGGGGACCACCGAGGTCGCCATCATTTCGCTGGGCGACGTGGTACTCGCGCAGTCCATCCGCCTCGGCGGAGATGAAATTGACGAAGCGATCATCGCCTGCGTCCGCCGCGAATATAACCTGCAGATCGGCGAGCGTACCGCGGAAGCGGTGAAGCTGGCCATCGGCTCCGTGTGGCCCCTCCAACGCGAGCTGGAGTACCTGGTGCGCGGACGCGACCTGGTTACCGGCCTGCCCGCGCAAATCACTCTCACCAGCACCAAGCTGCGCGAGTCGATCGGCGAGCCGGTGCTCGCCATCCTCGACGCCGTGAAACTGGCGCTGGAGCAAACCCCGCCCGAGCTTTCCTCCGACATCATGGAGCGCGGCATCGCCCTCACCGGCGGCGGCGCCCTGCTGCGCGGTATGGACCGCCTGGTACAGCACACCACCAACATGCCCGCCTACGTCGTCGACGACCCGCTAAGCTGCGTCGTCCTCGGCGCCGCCCGCGTCCTCGCCGAAGGCGACCTCGGCCTGCGCACCGCCTTTGAACGGAAACTGGCGCAGATTACGGAATAATAGCTCGAACAGGGGACTGTTAACTCTGATGAGACAGCCACTAATATTGGCTACGAGATATCCTTCACTCACTACTTCTACTGGCCAAAGCCCACATGAATGCTAGCAGAGATTCGCACCAACGTTGAGGTATTGGACAAGTGAGTGAAGGGTTACTTGATGAGATTCCGATAGAGACGGAGGAACGGAAATGAAGGATGCACAAAAGCCCGACCATGTAAGCCTAAATACGCTAATTGGCCGACTTCGAGAGGGACGTTTCGTCATTCCTGACTTCCAACGTGAGTTCGAGTGGCGTCCATGGGACATTCGGGAGTTGATGCGTTCGATCTTTCTTGATTATTTTATCGGTAGCCTATTGCTCTGGAAGGGAAAAGACGTAAATTTCGATGCGCTCTCCTGCGAGTCAATATATGGGTACGAAGATGAAGGAAGGCCTGAATACATCGTGCTTGACGGCCAGCAGCGGCTCACAGCAATGTACTATGCCTTCCTCGC
>DASXVL010000388.1:0-2877 GCA_036504255.1 Armatimonadota bacterium
GGCAAAAGGTATGCCAACTCCTGAGTTGTCGCTCTACGGCTCAGCTAGGGCTTCAACTTTTGTTCGCAAACAGGTGCACCCTGGTTTTTACGAAGGAATCAGTCCCAGACGCTTTGTCGCTGGCATTGTAGAAGGAAGCGGGGCGTTCTGCCCTGCGGGCAGGCCATCCTTCCACACGGTGCTGCGGGTACTGCCGGGTGAAAAGGCCCGTCAGCCCACTGATGTCTCCAGACATGACGAGGGCTTTACATGAGCACCCTCGCTTCCCGGTGTCGGGCGGGACTGCAGAGGCCAAAGCGTTTCCCTTGCCAGAAGACATTGGCTTATTTGCCTGATCCTCGGGCTGGTGTCATCACCGTCGCGCACGGAGCGTTCGTACAGGCAAGAGGCCAGGGGTCGGCAGGAAAAGATTCGGCAAAGAGGAATATAGTATAGAATAAGGCGGATTTTGCGATGCATCATTCGACAGGTCAGGTCTGCGCTGATTACCTGCAAGAGGTCTGTGCGGCCCTGCAGGTGGAGTGGCCGGAGAATCGGACGATCAATATCGTCTGTCATGGCCATAGCGTGCCGGCGGGGTACTTTGCGACCCCCCACGTCGATAGCGTCAACGCCTACCCGCATCAGTTGTTTTTGCGCGTGAAAGCACGCTATCCGCATGCCGTCACCAATGTGATTGTGACGGCCATTGGCGGTGAAGCCTCGCCCGCCGGTGCGGCGCGTTTCGCGCGCGATGTGCTCTCCCATCGACCCGACGTCTTGCTGATCGATTACGCGCTGAATGATCGTGGAAAAGGACTCGCGGCGGCGCAAACCGCGTGGCGACACATGATCGAAAGCGCGTTGGCGCAGGGAAGTAAGGTCATTTTGCTCACGCCGACTGCCGATACCGCCGCGCAGTTGACCGATCCGCAAGACCCATTGTGCCAGCACGCCGAGCAAATTCGCGCGCTGGCGCGCGAGTATCACGTTGGCCTGGTCGACAGCCTGCAGTGCTTTACCGAATTCGTGGCCAACGGGGGAGTATTGGCTGACTTGATGTCACAGTCGAACCACCCCAATCGCGCCGGGCACGCGCTGGTCGCGACAGAAATTTTTCGTTGGTTCGCCCGATAATCTGGAAGAGAAGATAATGGAGAACAGTCATGGCATATTTACTCGGCATTGATCTCGCGACGAATGGGGTGACCGCGCTCTTGCTTGACCCGGGGAAGTCCGTGGTCGGCCGGGCGTTTGCAGGCTATCCGACACAGCAACCGCGACCGGGATGGGTCGAGCAGGCGCCGGAACAATGGTGGCTGGCTGCCAAAGACGCCATACGCCGTTTGTTGATCGAAGCGGAAGTATCCGGACATGACGTCTCGGCGATCGGCTTATCCGGACAGATGCATGGCACGGTGCTGGTCGATGAACGTGGACGCCCCGTTCGCCCGGCCATTATTTGGAGTGATCGACGCGGGGAAGAGCAGATAGCCTGGATGCTCGGGCAGGCGGATGCGCGGGAATGGGTGACCTGGACCGGCGCGCGGCCGCTCATCGGTATGTCCGGCCCCCGGCTGCTCTGGGTGAAGCAAGAGGAACCCGACGTCTTTGCGCGCGCCCATAAAGTGCTGGCGCCGAAAGATTATCTGCGCTTGTGCCTCACAGGAGAATTTGCCACCGATGTGACCGACGCCTCGTCAACCCTGCTCTTTGACGTGCCCGCGCGTGTTTGGTCGCGCGAGAGTCGAGCGCTCATGGGGATCTCCAGCGATCTGCTGCCCGAGTGCTATGAGTCGCAGGCCATCAGCGGTTCCGTTTCCCTGGAAGTCGCGGAAGAAACCGGCTTGAAAGCAGGCACCCCCGTCGTGGCCGGCGCGGGTAACCAGGCCGCCGCCGCCATGGGGCTGGGCGTGGTGCGCACCAATGAGGTCGCGGCCATTCTCGGCAGCGGCGGGGTGATTATCGCCAGTATCGATGAACCGCTCATCGATAAGGATCTGCGTTTGCAGACCTTCTGTCATGCGCGACGCACCAAATGGTATATGGTCGGCATGACGCAGACGGCGGGCATGGCTTTCCGCTGGATGCGCGACCCCTTCTGCAACGCGGAAAAAGAAGCGGCGCGCAGTATTTGGGACGATGCCTATAACTTGATGACACGGCAGGCCGAAGAATTGCCTATCGGCAGCAACGGCCTCTTATTCCTGCCCTATCTCAACGGCGAACGCACGCCCTACATGGACCCCACGGCGCGTGGCGTGTTCTTCGGCATTACCGCCCAGCACGAAAAGCGCCATTTCATCCGCGCGGTGATGGAAGGCGTGACCTTCAGCATGCGCGATTGTCTGGAAGTCGTGAAACAAACCGGCGTCTCCGTGGACCGCGTGGTGGTGGCCGGTGGTGGGCTGAATAATCCCGTATGGCGGCATATCTTCGCCGACGCGCTCGGCGTCGATCTGGTGCAGACGAACGTCGTCGACCCGGCGCCTTTCGGCGCCGCGCTCATGGCCAGTGTCGCGGCCGGCATGTATTCCTCCGTGGAGCAAGCCTGCGAGGAGATCGTGCAGGTCACCGAATTCACCGAACCGAACCCGGAAAACGTCGCGCGTTATAACGAACTCTACGAAATCTACCGCGGTCTCTACCCCGCCCTCTGCCCGGCGTACGGACAGATGGCGACCTTCCTGGAAGGACAAGCGGAAGTGGCGTTGCCGCGTTAAGGTGGCGCTGCCAAGTTAAGCGACGTTTCGTGGAAGGGCTCGCGCAACGCGAGCCCTTCCACATTATGGGCTAGCCGTGCTGTAGCCACTAGCCCAGCCTGGAGTCCTTAGCACCGTTTGGAAGGGTTCGAGCGCAGCGAGTCCCGCCGTTCCCAACCTTCGGGAGAGCGGGACT
>DASXVL010000389.1:0-4644 GCA_036504255.1 Armatimonadota bacterium
TCCGTGCGGCGAAAGGGCGCAGGGTGCCAAGTTGGGAACGCTCAGGCGCTCTCGCGGGCACGGGTCAGCATGCAAGACAGGCGCGCCACAGCGGGCGCGCGCTACGGACACCAAGAGAAGGGACGACGTGACAACCTGCTACAGCTAAACGCTAGACGCTAGACGCCAGACGCTGACATGTGCAACAACGCAAGTGCATGACAACACACAATCCGTATCAGCACACATTAACCGTCACTTTCCGCCAGTAACGGGAGCCACACGGTGAAGGTACTGCCCTGTTCCAGCCCGGCGCTGTACGCCTCGACACGTCCGCCGTGCAATTCGATGAGCGCTTTCACGATCGCCAGCCCCAGCCCGAGGCCACCGGAGATGCGCTCGCGTCCCAGTTGCTGAAAACGCTGGAAGACGAAGGGCAATTGTTCGGGTGGGATGCCGGCGCCGGTATCCTGCACAGACAGTTTGGCCATCCCCGCGTCGCGCGCGCCCGCCAGGGTGATGGCGCCACCGACTGGGGTGAATTTCATTGCATTGGTCAGCAAGTTGGTGAACACCTGTCCCAGGCGCACCGGGTCGGCCAGTACCGGCAACGGTTCCTGCGGTGGGGAAAAAATCAATGAGATTTTGCGCTCCTCGATGGCCGTGCGCAAGCTCTCCCCGGCGCGTGCGGCCACCTCCCAGGCGTCCACCGTCTCTTTTTCCACCCGCAGTTTGCCATACATGACGCGCGAGAGATCGAGCAGGTCATCGATAATGCGCTGTTGGGCGCGCGCACTGCGCAGCACCACGTCAAGCGCCTCCCGGCGTAGATCTTCTTCATCCAGGCCCAGGCTCGCCCAGGAGATAATCGCCGTCAACGGCGACTTGAGTTCGTGACTGATGAGCGCGAGGAAGGCGTCTTTCGCGCGGTCGGCCGCCTTCAACTGCGTCAGGTCCTGCGCCACCCCGACGGCAGCGATGACATGGCCCTCGACGACGATGGGTGCGGCGTGCACGAGAATGGGCACCTCCCGTCCATCGGGGAATACGACGATTTGCTCCACATCGTGGATGACGATGGCTTCACGGAGCGCGCGCACGATAGGCCAGTCATAGGAAGGCCACGGCGCGCGCGTATCCGGGCGGAGGCGCGTCATCTGGAACAGTTCATTGCGCAGCAACAGCTCACCGTAGAAATCGCGCGCCGCCTGGTTAAAGCGGGAGATGTCGCCGTTACTATCAATGACAAACAGCGGGAGCGGGACGGTATTGAGAATGGCCTCCAGGCGCGCGCGGGCGCTCTCCAGTTCATCCTCCAGACGTCGCCGCTCGCTGATATCGTTGAAGGTGACCACCGCGCCGGCGAGTTCTCCTTCTTCGCGAATCGGCGTACTCAGATAGAGCACATCGAAGGCAGTGCCATCCTTACGCCAGAACACTTCGTTGGCGATCTGATGCGTCTCTCCCACGGTATAGGCGGCGCGGATGGGACATTTCTCTAGCGGATACGGCGTACCATCGGGGTAGGAATGGTGGATGATCTCATGACAGTTATGTCCGATCAACTCCTCAACGCTATACCCCGTCAACTGTGCCGCCGCCGGGTTGACGAAGACGAAATAGCCCTCACGATCCAACCCGAAGATGCCCTCTCCCGCGGCATGCAGGATGAGTTCGTTCTGCCGGTAGAGCCGCTCCATCGCGGTCTCCGACTGTTTGCGCTCCGTGACATCGCGCAGAATACCGACGAAGATACGACGTGTGCCGTGCTCCCGCGATTCCGCGACCGAGAGTTCACAGGGGAAAACCGTGCCGTCTTTGCGCCGTCCCTGCACGTCGCGCACCGTGCCGATAATATGCGGGATGTCCGTATGCAGGTAACGGGCGACGAAGCGGCTGTGTTCCTCTCCGTAAGCGGACGGCATAATCGTGGTCACGGGGTGGCCGAGCAGTTCATCCTCCGCATAGCCAAAAATACGGCTGGTCGCCGGGTTGGCCTGTTGAATGACGCCGTCTTCGTCGATGACCAGGATGGCGTCGGCGGCGACGGCGAGTACGCTGCGTAGACGGGTTTCTGAAGCGCGCAGTTGCTCTGCCTGCTGGCGATTAGTGACATCGAGCAGGTAGACCACATAACCATCCACCCGCTCTCCATCGAAGATGGGCAGCACGGTAACATCCCAGGTGCGTTGCAGCGATGGCTGGCGAGGGTAGATGAGCGGCACATCGTACTGCTCGGCGGCACGCCGACTTTCGCGGGCTTGCTCTGTCATTTGACCGAGCAGCGCCGTCCAATCTGCCTGGCCCAGCGACAGCTTGTGCCCCAAAAGCTGCCCAGTGGCATATCCCTGTGTAGCTGAGTATGCGGCATTGCTATAGCGGTACGTCATCGCCGCGTCGAGGATGGCAACACCAACGGGCAAATTATCGTATAGCCAAGTCTGGACGGCGGACAGCCCTTCCATTAGTAAATCCTCAGGCTAAACTCTAGCGGGGAATGCGCCGGGTGCGTGCGTTGCCAGTGCGACAATTGTGGGGAGACGATGCTGACGTCAGCGTGCGGAGGCGTTGGAGCATTCAAGGGGAAGCCGAACGGTGATGGTTGTTCCGCGGCCCTGCCCGGCGCTCGCTGCCTCGATGCGCCCGCCGTGCAACTCGGTTAAGGCTTTCACTATCGAGAGTCCGAGTCCCAGACTGCGTGTTTGGCTCCGCTTCGCCTGGACGGATGGGTTGAAGCGTTCAAAAACATGCGGTAATAGTTCTGGGGGAATCCCCTGGCCGGTATCCGACATGCGCAAGACCGCCTGCGTACCCTCGCGGTGCAGCTTCACGGTGACGCGCCCCGCACTGGGGGTGAATTTGAGCGCATTCATCAGTAGATTACTGACGATCTGCTGCAGACGGACGCTATCGACGCAGACATCGAGAGGCTTCTTGCCCACCTCAACCGTTAACGTCACGCTCGCGTCATGCGCCTGCCGCTGTGCCCCATTGACGACGTTCGTGACGATCGGGCGTATGTCTTGTTCCACCGGTTCGATGCGGAGTACGCCCGCGGACAGCGCAGCCGCGTCAAGCAGGTCGTTAATGAGGCTGCGTTGCTCAGTCACGCTACGCAGGATCACCTCGAAGGCTTCCTGCATCACGGCGGGATCGTTGGTTTCGCGGGCGAATTGCGCCCAGCCCTGAATGGCGGAGAGCGGAGAGCGCAAATCATGCGAAACGGTGGCCAAGAAGTGGTCCTTGATGCGGTCGGCCTCCTTAATTTTCGTTAAATCTTGCGCGATCTCCACCGTGCCGACCACCTGCTCTTCCAGGCGGACGGGCGCCGCGTGCAACAGCAACGGCACCCGACTCCCGTCATGGCGCTCGAGTAGCGTTTCGATATCCTGCACCGCTTCTCCGCGCAACGCACGCGCGATCGGACGGTGATCCGGCGCGATGACGGTGCCGTTCGCCGGGTCGCGCATCTGCTCATCTCGCGCCACTTCTTCCCACTGCTTACCGATCAGCGGCATCATCCATACTCTTTCCGCGGCCCGATTGGCCATCTCGACCACGCCGCGGGTATTGATGAATATGATGGCTTGCGGGAAGGTCGTCAGCGTGGTCAACCAGCGCGCACGTTCAAATTCTAGTTGTTGGCGAAAGAGCACATCTTCCGTAACGTCGTTCAACATGGTAAGCAGACGGTCAGTCACTCCATCTTCATTTTGGATAGGCACGACCGTGAGATCCCAGTACGCTTCCGTGCGTTCGGGCTGTGAAGGCAAGACGTAGGAGATAGCACGTATCGTCTCCGTCATGCCGGTCTGCCGAGCCCGCTCACGCAAGATGTCGCCGATAGGATTACCGGTGATATCCGAGATTTTCCGCCCCACGAGTTGGGAAAAGGGAATGCCCAACGTGCGCACGAAGGCCTCATTGGCACGCACCAGCCGGTTATCACGATCAGTGATGGCCATGCCGGTGGGGATATTTTGCAAAATGCTATCAAGCTCCGCAACCAGCGATGCCGTCCGTTGCTCACTCGTCCGCCGCCGTTCCTCATTCTGCAGGCGTTCGGTGATATCGGTGAGCGAGAGTACCACGGCCTCGATATACCCGGCGCGATCAAACAGTGGAGCGGCGTTCACGGCTACCGCGACCGCGCGACCATCCGGACGATTGAGGCGATATTCCACCTGGTACACGGGTTGCTTGGTCCGCATCACGCGCGAGAAGGGGCGGTCCCGCATCACTAACGGCGTCCCGTCGAGTGCGCTGATATCCCAGAAGGTGGTGTTATACCGTTGCTGCCATAACATTTCGCGTGAGCGCCCGAGGATCTGTTCCGCACTGGCGTTAACGAACGTGATGCGGCCTTGGCAATCGATAATTACAACGCCGGCGGCAACCGTTTCGAGCACGCGCGCCAGCCAGGCCTCGTGTTCCCCGAAGGACGCGAGGTCGTCATGCGGGCTAATACGTCGTTGCGGAGATCCCGCCATCGCAATCCTCAATTACATCTACGGCGGTGTGGCACCGCCTCACTTTACGCAGTACCCGGCGAGGTCGTAAGCGAGACGGCCTGCTGCATATTTTTCCCATAAAAGGTTGTTCGATAGCAACACGCGTGCGGCGGAGACAACGTTGTCTCCGCCGCACGCGTGTTGCTATCGAACA
>DASXVL010000390.1:0-19448 GCA_036504255.1 Armatimonadota bacterium
TGGGCATCAAACGGAATTGTGTCCGGAGCGACGTACCGCGCTTCAAAGAGATGGATACGCCGCTGTGCGCCCACTAATCCATCCGAACCGGTCATCCACGTTCCGGGATTCGGGCTGGCGAGGGTATTCATCTGCGCGATCCGATAGCTTACATTTTTATAGTAGTTGAAGTCCGTCACCAGACCGTTCCCCGGATCGAGCCGCATCATGGCCACCGGCGCGAAAAGTGTATCTGCACGCCATTTGGCAAAAATGCCGTTCCAATTGCTATCCCCCAACGCCGTAGCATAATCGGCTTGCGTCATTTCAAACACCGGTTTTGTCTGCCGATCCGAGCGTAAGTAGGTTTCCCGCACGCCGCTCTGATCCACGACAAGCGCATGCACTTCGTCCTTATTCAGGACTTTATCGTACATGGTTACCAGGTCTAGTTGCTTGACGAACGCGTAGTCATGCGGCGAATCAGTCCGGATGGCCAGCGCATTGTACGCCGGCGCATTGGCGCCGAGGGCTATCTTCATCATCTCGCCCGCAGTGTCACGGTGCAACTGCACGGTACGCAGCGATTGCCCGGTCTGGCCCGGGTCGGCAACCTGGTTGCCCAGCACGGCGAGCAACTCTTTGCTGCGCACGCCATTGAAGAGCGGGTTCGAATCCGGAGTGAAGGTGCTCGATAGCGAGTTATCCGCCCCCTGGTAGCGCAGTGCGATGGTAAAGTTGACCAGCTTGCCCAGCGGGGTGCCCGTCGAGAGATTCAGCGACGCGCCATCGGCAATCACTTCACTCGTCTGCTCCAGCTTCATGGTCGCCCCACCAGCTAGTGATGCGTCGAAATCAGGCCGATACTGGAAACCAGGGGCCAGCACCAGAGTGCCTGTTGTGTCCGGGGTATCGAGACGGAGAAGCGGCCGGTAGACTTCGATGATGCGATTATTCCCGGTATCAGCGATGAGCGTGGTTTCCCACCGAATGGTCCCCAAGCCCACATAGGCGCCGCCCGTCACGGTGCAGTTCGGAATATCTTGCGTATATCGCCGCACGTCGCGCGGCTCATTGATGCGCAGCGTGTCGTCAGTCACCTTGCGTATGGTCCCCATCGCGACATTCGTGCGCAAGTGATTGAGGCTTGTTCCTGCGACCACATAATCCGGGTCTTGATAGGTGAGGTCGCTATCCGGATATTGCCAGATCACGCTCCCCTCGCGGTTCAGCTCCACCACACGATTCGCATCGGTATCACAGGCGAGGATATTGCCGTTCGGCAACCGATGCATGCGCGTGATCTTGGTGAAGCCTTGCTGCACAACGGCGAGGCTTCGCGTCACCTCGCTCACGCTCGTATCCTTCAGCGCCGCCGGGTCAAAATCTTTCGTCGCCGAGGCCTGCCAGGTGACCTGCTTATCGCCGTTGACACGCAAGATGCGATGGCCGTCGGCGATCAGCGTGCCCCGATCGGAGAAGAGCGCCAACTCATTGCCGACCCCATTTTGCATGGCAGTCCCAACCAGAATACCGTTCGTAGTCGGTGTCGGCGTGGTGATCCCGCGATACGGCAAATTGCCGGCGACGGCGGGGCCAACCGCTGACATCCAGAGCGGCTGTACGTTCAGCGGATCATCAGGCGCCGCGGCGAAAGCATACAGCGTCGGTTGCCAGACAGTACCGACCTTGCGCTGTGCACTGATATACACCGTATCGTTCACCACCACCGGCCCGCTATCAGGTATCGCATCAGGGAACAGATACTCCCACTTAATGGGCGATGGCACATGCATGATTTCCGCATGGTGTACCTTCGTCACGCCCACTGCGCCATTTTCATGTTCGTTGGTGTAATAATGCACCACCACGAAACGATCGGCATACTCGCCAGCCATTTCCGGGCTAAATTGAATACGGCCGGTGCGATAGTCGACGGTATAGTTGCAGTTCACTTCATTGGTCGAATAGTTGATTGAATTGGTGGTCGTACTGCCGCTCGGTAAGCGCGGCATGTACAAAAACGGTAGCGCATTTGATGGCGCGAAGCCATCCTTTTCCGTCGGTGTCACAGCCTTCAGCATGCCGGGAATATGACAGAGCAACTGCATGGGCGTAAACGCCACCATCGCCTCCCCACGCGTCTCATCCTTATCAGGATTCACGGGCTTACCTACTGGGGACGTTGCGGAAATCCCTTCGCTGACACGCGTCATTTTCTTAACCGCGGTGGAATAGTCCCGCACCGGCTCTGCGCCGGACACGGTGTCCCACCCCTGCACGTGGCTCACGAACGGGGTGCTCGTCGCTACCAGCAACGACGAATTAGGCAGGGGATAATTCACGCCATCGGTAGGTAGTGGTCGGTCAAAGGTGATCGTGAAATCCGTGAAATCCGGTTCAATTCCTCGAATCGCGGTGACATGCCCGAGATCCCAGGTGTAACCATCCGGCGTCGAACTGGTCAGGTTGCCCGGGCTTGGTTCTTGCAGTAATAAGGCGCGCGCGCCGACACGCAAGGCCTTTACCAGCGCATTCGTCGTAATCCGCAACGCATTCGTCCCGACCTGGCCCGCTGTCGTCCCGACCATTACCGTTTGCTGCAGATATCGAGACGCCGCCGGGTCAACGGCATACAGCATGCCGCGATTCAAGGAATTCACGTCGAGCGTCGTCGAGCCATCATAGGTACCGGCCGGCGAACCGGAATACCGGTACAACGACGCGGTAAAAATCGTATCTTTTGCCGCCGCTGCGGGATACGGAAAATCGCTGTGCCACAGGTTTGGTAAATAACCGTTCCATTTCAGATCCCATGTCGGACCCTTTGGTCCCAAAGTATCGCCAAAGAAACGCCATGCGATATCACCGGTTCCGTTGGTTGGCGGAGTTGTCAACGAAAAATTCGGATTCACCAAACGATACGCCGTCAGCGTACCAATCCAAAAGAGCGCTTTGGTAACCAAAGACGCTTGATTGCGCTTGAGCACGGGATATGTCGTCGTTGTCCCGGTGTTCGTGCCGACGATAATCTGATCGTTGTATACCAGCGGCGGCGCATCGACGATATAGCCGAAGCCATTGCTGGAATCGCCATCCCCGGCATGCAGAGTCAGCCTTGCGCCGAGTGACCCCGCCGTTAGCAGGAATTGATACCCGCGTAAGCCAATCCCATAGCCCATGGACAACCGTAGCGGGGTCAGTTCACGTACCACCGTTTGTGCGCCATTATTCGAGGTGGTCGTCCGTTGTGAAAACGTCAGCTTTGCCTGTTGCGCAGGATCTGTTGATGGCGGAAGGATGGCATCCCAACTGCGGAAAATAATTTTGAACATGCTTCCATTCGTCATCATTGAGACAATATTCTTATTGCGGTACGGGTTGGTCGGATCACCGATCGTGTCGCTGACCATCGCAAAACCGTCACCCGTGGCATTTATCGTAGAATGGATGTATTTGAGATCAGCGGGCAGGGTTGCTGCTCCCGTTTGACCGTTGGGAACGTTCGCGATGATCATGGGCGGGATAAAGAACAGTGTTGGCGATTTCCATGTGGCGCCTTTGGCGAGGTATTCGCCACAGACCACCAGGAATTCCATCGTCTCCTTGCGGCGGTTGATACCGGCGGTCATCTTAACCGAGGTATCGCCCGCCTGTACGTCCGTCACCAGCGAATCGATTTGCGCGGTGATAATACTGGCGGGGCCCAGCAGACGGAAGTTGGCGTTGTTCCATTCAGGATTCGCCCCCACCGTGGCGCGCAGCAGGCCGTTTGTCGCGTCATAAATATAAATGCGCGGTGAAGGATCGCTCGTGAGCCCAAACGTCGTGATCACCAGCCGGTTGTTGGACAGCGTCATCGATGGCCGCGTCGTCCCACTGGTGATGGCGGGCCCGCGCCAAATGGGTTTTGCAAAATTGCCCACTTGCCCCACGACATCCCCGGTGGAGATGTACGGGTCCAGTGCATAACAATAGGGATAATATTTGCTATCCGCCGCGTTGAGGCCCAACGCATAGAGCACCGTGCTGGTCACCGTCTTGCCGTTGATCGTGCGTGTCAGGGTATTGAACACCGGCGAGCCGATCCATGGTCCCGGTATCGTGAAACAATAGTCCGTTTCACTATCGCTGCTGTCAACTTGAAACGCATAGTTGGATGAAGCAGTCCACCAGTTATTCACGGTACTTGGGGTGATTTGCGTGCCGTTCTCATCGTACAACCCATACGGGTAGTCGAGAAATTTGCCCCCATTATCGGTGACGCGCTTTGCCCGGTAGACGCGTAATTCGCTCATGCTGGCGGATTTGCCGTTACTGCTGCTGTTACCGATGACGGCGACGTAATTGCCAAACGCCACCGGATCGGTAAGCGTCACGAATGGTGACGACCAGCCTTTGTGCAATGAGGCGGCAAAGGACTGGTTCGATGATCGCGAGGCACTCGTATCGCCACCGATCATCGGCCAGCTCGGTTGGCTGGCCAACATATTGAAGAAGAACTTACAACACGAGGCGTAGGAACGCGACGGGTTCGGATTGGATGAGCCATTATTCTCCGTATCCGGCTGCGTGCTCAGCGTGCACGGCCCCTGTGGCGGGTCCTGCGGCGGGTCGCTCGGGAGATAGATCGGCCAATTCGGGGGCGGCGTGCCCGACGTTGAATTGTGCTTAAATTCCCACCAATCCGACGTTCCGCCGATCAGGTCCGAGCCGGTCACGATCAACGTGCCGGTTCCGACGTGGCCGGCGGCAATGGCGGGCTGCGGACTCCCCGTACGTGGTTGCAGGCGCACGATTTCACGGATGAGTGATGAGGCGCCGCCGGCATACCCCGCGATCCCGCTGGCGATGTAGCTATTGTTTGAACGGTTATCGCGCAGGTAGTTCACATCCACGCCGGTCAACGGATAGACGGCATTGAGCAACCAGCTTTGCGGGTCGGCGACCAAAAAGTAGGGGTCACTGCGATCGGTATAGGGCCCGGGTTTCAAGGAAATGGGCGGGTCAAGAAAAAAGTTAATCAGTTGGTTGCCATCGCGCTGGGAATTATTGAGCCAGATTGTCGCCCCACGGTTCAACAGCAGGCGCAGCATATCGCGGTCGGCGTTACTGAGAGCCGCCTGGGTGTGCCCATTCAAAATCAGCAGGTCGAAATGCGTTAACGCGTCCAGGCTTTTCTGATCGAGTTTCACGACCCAATAGGCCGGGTCGTCCTTCGTCAGCCTTCGCCAACTCGCAGGAGTGGTATTGTCACGTCCATTGAGATACCAGCTGTGCAAATTCGTTGCCGTCGTCTCGGCAGGGGTAGAGCGCGTATGCCCACCGCCTTTACCATCAGCCGCATAGCCATCACCGCTCTGGATAAGGTCAGGGTCGTTGACAAGCTGCCCAGGCGCCAGCGGGTTATCGAGAATCCAGCCGGCAGGTTTGTAGACGCTACGGTTCAACACCGGCAAAATCCACGGGTCCGGATTCCAGTAGGGGACTTTCGGATTGCCGCCCTTCTGGCTGGACAGCAGCAGCAGGCAGACGGTAAAGACGCGCTTGGGGGTGGTTTGTGGGGTGGCGACAATCGGCACGCTCCACGTGGGGAGGCTCAACAGGCACAGTGCAGCCAGTAACAGGCCGACCAACCACCATTGTGAAGATTTTACCACACTGCGACTCATGGGTTCCTGCCTTTACGTGTCGAATACTTCGCGGGGCGCACACGCGTGGGCCCGCCGGTAACGATCCTGAACCAGATAACGGCGGACGTCATGTCCACGCGCAGACGAAGTGTCAAGGCGCGAGGGGATCGCACCGAATCCAAGCGCCATACCACGCACCGGGCGCCCGACTGCCCGTGACGATGAGGGAGGAGGGACTACCTGGCCACCGCTACGCGCCGCGCAGCGTGCCAAAGGCGTACATCGATGGGCTCACCGGCAACTTCGGCAGGCGTGGCAAGTAGTTATACATCCCGCTCACCGCGTCCACGGTGTAACACACAGGCCGCGATAACGACGCGTCGTAGTGGTATTCGATACCCATGCGCCGGTTCACCCAGCGCTTTTTCGCAAAATCCCAGCCCGTCCCGGCGTCAGCAGGATCCCACAGCTTCGGCGTCGTCCCGGTGACGGCGTAATAGCTGCTATTCGCGCCGCGCCAATGCTTCACGTACTCTTCTTCGTCCTCCGGCGGCGCCGGGCGGTTCTCCACAATCGAGCCCTGCACCACAATGCGCACGTCCTGCGGCTCACGGTACTGCGGGAAGGGGTATTGCATATTGGTCGTCGGTTCATCGTCATAGTACTTGCCGGGAATGACAAACCAACTGCCCCGCTGCGCGTAAATCAACGCATCCACCTGCACATCGATGCCCTTGAGCGCCAAGCCGGGACCGAGCGTATCGCTACCGGCGCTGATCAAATAGTCGGCGGTACTCCGCGTATCGAGCGAGAAGATGAGTTGGTTTTGCGATCCCTTCCCCTGGACACTGATCTTATTCCCCGACACATCGGCATTTTGCTCAAGGAACCCAAGGAAGTACGCCCGGAAGGGGTCGGTGGGATACATCGTGGTAGCGCGTTGATTCGGCGCCGCGCCCGGAAAAAAGGCGACCCGTGCTTGGTCCGTGCCAAAGAAATAGGTGGACTGGTCGAGCAGATACACGGTGTCGTTCCAATTATGCAAGTTATCGTTCACACTCAACTGCATCCCGGTAAACGCGCTTTCAATCGGGTCATGCGCTTCGCCCGCATCCCGCAGCACCAGTCCGGCTTTCGTGAGGTCGCCAAAGAGCGAGAACTCCAGTTGCAACGGCGTGTCATGCTTGACACGCCACGCACGCTCGTTACCGCCGTCGATGGTTTCCCACGGGTTGTGCACCTCAATCAGTTTCGTCGGGTTCAGGCAGACGTTGTCCATGGCCAGCAGCGCCAACTTGCTGTCACCAGGGGACCCCGCCGCGACCGCGCCCCGTGTGGCGGGTCCGAGCAGGTTACCTTCAATATAAATCGTGCCGCCGGACACCACGGTCAGGTCGAAACGGCGGTTGTAATCGTTCACATAGTATTTGACAAACTTGTTGCCCTTGGCGTCCGTGCCCGAACCACCAACCGCCTGCGACGCGCCATCCATCAACGGTTTGTAGGTGTCGGTTGCTATATCCTTTTCATAGGCCAACGATGCCGGCACATTGCCTTTCACGATCACGTTGCCTTCCGCGAACACGACCCCATTCCGCGGGTAGGGCACGTTCAGCGCGCTGACCCACGTCTTGGTGAGCTTGTCATAGAACTTGGTATCCGGATCTGCGCTGCGTACCTCGATATATGGGGCGAGGGTCCCCACGGTGGAATTGCTCCCCCAATCATGCAGCGTGAGCATGACCGCTTTTTTGCCGGTAAATGGATCATAGATACCGTCGTGCCAGCAGGTTTTATCCTCAGTTTTCGGGTCGAGCCACTCCGCGCGCAACGCTTTCAGGTCGCCGTTATACTGCACGTGCGTGAGGTTATTGATATAGAGCCCTTCACCCAAGCCGACGGCGCCGGTGTAATTACCGAGGGTATCATCCGCATTCTTGATCGTATCATCCCACACGCCGGAATCGCGCGTGAGCAAGCGGTAGCGATCATTCCCCGTGGTACGGTCGCGTTGGTCGAGGCGCGGGACTTCCAACGGACGGATGAGTGGATTATTCGCCAGCGTTTGCACCAACGCGCGATCGGGCGCCGTAGCGGCGTTCAAATCGATACCGGCCGAGATCACCGAATCCACACTACTCCCGGACACGCGCAGCACTTTCGTCAGCGGAGTCGTCAGCCCGGAGATACACGCGGTCGTCCCCGTAACCAGGAACTGATCCATCCGCTTGATATCACCATCAAATTGATCATTCGTCAGGTACACGGCGAGGTTGCCCAACGACACATCGGCATCGATACGCACCGGGCCCTCGTAGAGCGGCAAGTACGGCTTATCCGGCGTCACGATGTGTGCCTTCGTCGCGTCATGAATCCACCCATCAAGGGTCACATCCGTCTCCGGCGTGGGGTCTTGATTGAATGTGCTCAAGTTCATGTCCGCGGCCGTCAACGTGCTGCCGAGCACCACCGGTTCCGGGGAGCCGTCGAGGTTGGTGATCCACAGCAACTGATCGGTCAGACCGACCGGCATGTAGGCGGTCACCTTGCGCATGATGTAGCGCTTGCCGCTCAAGAACCCACGGCGATAGGCATCGTATTCAGGGTCCGTCGCATCCATGCCGGGCGGATTTTCCAGCATATAGCGCGCATCCACGTCGATACGCAGGAAGCGGTCCAGCGGGTTATCGAGAAAATGCTGATTCGCGGCATTGGTGATTTCGCCCTGCGGGCCGTACCCCACCGTCACCCGGTAAAAGCCGCCGCCGTACGAGACCCAGCCGGGGTTCTCGGTATCCGGCCCGGTATTATCCGGGCGCCAGTCCGCGCCGTTGGCGCTCTGTTGCAATTCGTTCTGCGCCACGCGCAGCCCGGCCAGCGCAATGTCTTCGAGCTTGCTCCGGTCCTCCGCGCGCGCGACAAGGATGGCCGCGTGATTAAGCATGGCGATAAACAGGCCCGCGAGGGCGACGAGCAGGAACATAATCAACACGGCCATGATGAGCGCCTGTCCACGCGCGGCATGCCGCGCACGGCACCGGGAGGGCGCCGTCTGGGCGTGCGGTGTTAAGCTGGGCGACACGGTGTTCATGATCCTGCTACTCCGTTAACGACTGCCGCGGGCATGCTTCATGGCATTCTGGGCGACGATATGAAAGTTGGCCGAATAATCCTGACGAGTGAGCATCGGGCTGCGACCCGCGCTATCACGACGGCTCAGTGTCAGCGACACATCCAGTACCGCTTTGGTCGAATAGGTGCCCACCACTAAATCGGTGGGCAGCAAATCGCAGATCGTATAGCGCACCGGCGACGCGCTCCCCGATGCCGTGACGAACTGCCAGTTCCCGGCGCTCAACGCCTCGCCAAATTTGATGGTGCGTGATGTGTCATCATACTTGCCGATGTTGGGCAGGAAAAAGGTCCCCGGCTTCAACTCCGTTTCCGCCATCACACGATGAAAGGTCGTCGTCGTCGTCCCGTTTTTCAGCGTGACGGTGCGGGGAAAATTCACCAGATAGGTCCGCAGATCGTCCCATCCGGTCGGGCAGGGCAACGTGCCCGTGGCATTCGTCCCATCGGTGGTCAGATTGAGCTGGTCAGCGCGCAGCGGCTGCGCAAAGACGAGCTTACCCTCCAGACGCTGCCGATCAATATCTTCCTTAGTCCACAGGAAGCTCTGCGGCGCGTCCCAGTTAAAATCCTGGCGGTCAATGGGCGGCCAATCCATGAAGTGGCATTGCAGCGTGAGCGGCTCATCCTTGTCGTTCTTGGTCCCAAAAATTAACGCGCCGCTCTGGTTGAACACGCGGATCTGATAGCCGAAGGGATTATGTAACTGCCCTTGGCGTGGGATACCGTACATCGGGTAGGCGCAATTGAGCAGGTCGCTGAGCTTACGGGTGGCGTCGCCACGCGCTGTCGCCGACATGCTCGCATAATCGCCCAGGCCATGGAGTTGAAAGAGCGCGGCCTTCAGCTTAGCCAGCAGCGCACTTTTAGCCGCATCGCGCTCGGCCTGCGTCATGGTGTCGTAATCACCCAAGCCGTACAGTTTGAACAGCACCGGGTCGGCAAACAGGTCGTCGGCATGCAGATTATCGAGATCCAGATTCCGCGTCGCCCACAGCGGGTAGCGCGCCACCGCGACCGTGGCCTGCTTGTTGCCATACGCATCGGGCTGCAGGGTGAGGGACTCGGACACTTGCCGCAACGGTGTCACCTGGAAATGCACCAGGTCCCAGCGCGGTCCCAAGGGTGACACGGCAATCAATTCATTGCGATATTTGCGCCGGAACAACGCGTCCAGTGTATTCAGGTTTGTCGTCGGGTCGTTCGCCACCAGGGTGTACCAGGCCCGATCCACGGTACCGCCATTGGCGAACGCGGATGACAAGGTATCGGTAAAGGTGAGCGTACGCGCCACGGGATCCACCGTCGCGACCTGCGTGCGCTGCAGGTCTCCCGTGCCGGCGTCGTGTAAGATGACCGACGTCCCGACATCAAATGGGGCCACCGAGTTCACCGTCACCAAACTCCCATTGACTTGTTGAATATCGGCCGGCATGGCAATGGGGCACTGGGTGGTGGCGTAAAACTGCGCGCGCGCGAAGGCGAGCGACGCGGGCGACTGGTAGCGCCCGAGAATATACGCATTGGTGGTGTTCAGTAAGGAGGTCTGCCAGAAAGGCAGGTAGGGTTTCCAGGGATTATCGAGCACCTGCATATAACGGACGAACGTCACCTGGCCGTTGGCGTCGAGCACGGCGCCGTTGTTGGCGCCATCCTCGATGCCGGGGATGAAGCTGATCGCACTGCCGTCCGGGGGCAGGTCAAAGACATACGCCGCGGTATCCAATTCCTTTTTCAAACGCTGTACGGTCGCATCACCGGCGTTCTGCGCATCGGTTCGCGCTTGCGCTTTTTGAATATAGCCATAGGCCGCCATGATCGGGAAGGCGAGCAGCGACATCACCACCGTCAAAATGGCGATGGTCACCATCAGTTCCAAAATCGTAAAGCCGGGAAGTCCCGACTTGCTACGCGCTCGTCGCAGTGCTTCGCTCATACTACTCCGGATTGGCAGGCAAAATCACTGTCGCTTGATGTGTCTGCCAGCGCTCGTTAATTGTTCCCGGTTTCTCGCCTTGGAAATCAATCCTTCTCGCCGGGCCATTCTGCTGTTGTATCCACAGCGCGCGCACCGTCACCGAGGCGCCGCGTACCGTGACGCGCGTTTTCGCCGCCGGCACATGCTGGAGCCGGACCAGGCTGACCCCTTTGCCGGGGACACGCGGTGGGATGGTATGCGCCTCACCGGTGATGTGCAAGAGTGGTGCGCTCGCCGGCAAGGGCAAGACGGGCGTCAACGCTGGCGTCGTCGCCTCATGCAGTAACAGCGTGCCCTTTTTCAAGGTGACCGCGCCCGTCACATCTGTCTCCGCCGCTCCCCGCAGTTCCTTCAGCACCTTCACGGATACCGTCTTGGCGGCATCGTCGATGCTGATAATCTGCACCCGATACTGCGCGGGTTGCGCGCTACCTGATGGGAAATTCAACACCGGCGCCTGCACGACCAGGTCAAAATCCGTTCCCACGGTGAGCTCTTGCTTGCGCGCGGTGAGCGCGGTGGTACTATTGACCGGCACGGCGACGTTTTGCCCCGATGGGATGGTCACGTCCCCCGTCGTTACGCCATACTCCGGGTAGTAGTAATAGTCTACTAACACCGTGTGTCCTGCGTAGGCGGCCGGAAAACCCAGCCACCAGGGATTGAGCGGCGTCTGACACACGCCGCTCCAGCCGGTTGTCAGCGTGTCGCTGCTGGCGGTATCGGCGACGAGATTCAAATCCGCCGCGCTCTCGACGGTATAATTAAATACGACGGGTGGGCGATAGAGTTGCAGCGTCCAATCGTTCACCGCGCGATAGTAGACGCGATAGGTCTCCCCTTGCAACGCGCGCCCCGCATCATGATTGTCACTCGTTTCCAGGTGCAGCCAACTATAATTCTTGGTATTCCGCTTGATCAGATACCCGGCAAGGCTCGCGTCTCCGCTAATCGGATAACTGGACGGTTGGTTCGGATTATCCACCTTGACCTCGGCAATGACACCCGTGCGCCGATTGACCAGTACCAGCACCACGCTGTCGTTGGCCATCGGGCCGGACAGGCCCCAGGTCGTCGGCTCGCGCTGGCTGGCGGCGCGATTCCGCATCTTCGGCGGGAGCGACAACTGCAGGTAGCCGTCGGGGTTGACCGTGACGTCCTCGTGCAGAATATTCCAATCCGCCACCGTATAGTCGATCTTCACCGTGCGTCCGGCGTCGGCTTGCGCGAAATCGATCGTGCCATAGAGCAGCCCGGCGCTCCCGCCATTATCGTCGATAAAATATTGCCCGCTCTGCAAGCCGGTGCTGGAAGCCGCTGCCGAATACGCCCGGTTCAACTGCTCGCTGCCCGGCACCATGCTCCCGGCCGTCATGCCGGGGATCACGGTTGGCACAGGCAGCGTGGTCAAGTCGGTGGCAGCCGATACGGTGATGCCGCCAGCGGGTTCTTGCCGCGTGAGCACGCCGACCACCTGCTGATAGCACACCAGACGCACCTTGCGCTCCTGCGCATCGGGCAGGAAGTAGGCCTTCCCGTTCCAATAATCAATCGCGTAATAGAGCTTGTCCGGCAGGCTATCCATGCGTTTCAGCAGTCCGTTCAGCTCTTCGAGGCTCACCTTACGATAGCGTAGATCATAGATGGAGACCGCACCGGATGTTTCCATCGGCCCAAAACGTACCAGATATCTAGGTGCGAAGTAGACTTTGTTATCGGCATCGACCACGGAGGGAATCACGCAGCGCTCGCCCACCACGCGGCGCAGCACGCGCACGCTGTACGGCTCCCACAGTGGCCAGGGCGCGTCAGCGCCCTGGATATAATTTTTATAGGCTTGCGGCCCACCGGCATAATCGAGATAGTTGATGGCCGTCATGTCATCCCAGGCAAACGTCGCCATGTCCGCCGCCGGTGTCGCGTCGTTATCGACCGGATAGATGCCGTCGGGCAAATTCTCCGGGTGTTCGGTCAACTCGCGCACCAGGCGGTCGGTCATTTCCAGGCCGGTATAGGTTTGCTGCGTGCGCGTGAAAATTTCAAAGCCGCGCGGGAAGATGCGTAAGGCCGCCACCACGCCGACCAGCAGGACGACGATGGCAACCATCAACTCCACCAGGGTGAAACCCGAGCGGCGGCGCGCGCGTTGACCAGACGCATGGCGTGTCATCTTCACTGCGACTCTCCCGCGGCATACAAGTACGGCTGCACCCAATAATAATAAGGATTACCGCTGCCGTTTTTCCGCTGGCTCTGCATCAAGTACGGACGCATCGCCTTGACCGTGCCGTCCACCCACAGCACCAGGTCCACCTTCTCGCGCTGCCCCTGCGCCAGCACCCGTGCCTCCGCATCGCCGGTAAGCGCATTCGACGGATCGTTCAGATCATTCAGCGGATGCTGCCCCGTCTTATGGCCATAGCACCAGCACACCACGGTGTCGCCCGGCGGCGTCGGGTTCTTCAACTGACGCGGCAGGTTATACTGCTCGCTGGCGGAATCGAGGAAGTCGGGCTTGGCGTCGGCCAGCTTGGTATCAAAATCGATAATATCATTGTTGAACTGATCGTAGTTGTAGGTCACATTGTAAGTGTTGTAGCCGGCCCACAGCGGATCGAAGGCACGATTGGCGTCCGCCACCGTCCTGACATTGCTCCCGCGATCGACCATTTCCGTGCTGTGCAACTCCGGACAATGAAAACGCCCGGCGTCGCGCATATAGTTGCGTCGCTCATCCAGGTACAAATAATACAAGGTGGCCAACCCGAAATTTTCCACTTTGAGCTGCTTGAGCTTCTCCGCCGCCGACAGCGTGGAAAAGTCCACGTACTGATAATGCTGATCCTGCGGATCCAGCGGATCAGTCGGTGGTGGTACGAGTTCCCATTCTTGCCAATTACCCGGAATCCCCGTGTCCGCGCTCGGTTTGGCGGAATAGGGCATGGCGCCGGACTGTGCGTCCAGCAGATAGTCGGGACGGGGCGCGGGAGGATAGACACCGTAATCGGCACGGTAGAGCGCGAGCGCCACGCCGATTTCCCGCAGGTTCTCCGTACAGGTGTTGTAGCGGGTGTTCTGCATGATCCGATAATAGGACGGAAAACCGATGCTGGCCAAGAGCGCGATGATGGCAACGACGACGAGGAGTTCAATGATGGTGAACCCCATCGCGCGCGCAGACCCCGCGGAACTCCGCGGACCCCGCCACTCATTTCGTTTCGCCACGACGATGTTCATACACCACCAAAAATGTTCACAGTTTGCACAATTGATGTGGCCGGTGCGTGATTAGCCGAGCTACCTGACCCATCACATTATATCCCGTTCCCCGGCAATCTAATCGCCATCATGGAAAAAGACGCCCGACATGCCAAGGGGTTTGTGCCTCTTCCAACACGTCGTTGGTCGAAACTTGCACCCCACGCAGAGCGAGACTACAGTTTTACGCACGAAAGAACGGGGGATAAAGAGGAAAACCGTCGTGTAGCGCCTAATGCTGCAAACAGACCCATTTTGCGGAGCTACCGAACGCGTCTACCATCCAACAGAATGAGTATTCGCCACCCCCGCAAGATTTCCTCTATGAAGGAGTCAACCCATGCGCCGTCGCCTTCTCGTGCTCATATTGCTGCTTGTTCCTGCCCTCTGCCTGGCCGCCACCCTGCCCACCACCCTGCGGGTGGTCGACCTGCGCCATCTCGTCGGCCAACCGGAATTAGCCACCTGGCTCGGCTCGTTACAGGGCGGCATCAATCGGCAAGACGGGACGAGCGTGGTCTATCTCATCCGCACTGAGGCGGACGCCGATCTCGCCGCCACCCTGGTCAGCCAGTATCACCTGCAACAGGAGACCTTTTCGCCGCGCGCCTTGCTCGCCACCATGAAGGCGACCATCAGCGGGCAGGTGCGCTACGACGCCGCGCAGCCGTGGACACGCAACATCGCGCTCACCGCCGCCGCCCTGCAGCCCGGACTGGTGCTCGCCAGTGCTGAGGATTTGGGCGTGCCGACGGTGCTGGACCTGCGTCAGCGCTGGGCGGATCGCCGCAGCGCCTACGCCTGGGCGCTCGCCACCTATGGGGACCGTGTGGAGCGGACCACCGCTGCCCTCGCCCCGGAGGACGGCCAGTTGTTCGCCGACCTCATCGTCGCGCGCAAGCTGCTCGCCGTCGATCTCGCGCCGGATGACGCGGAGGAGGCTGCGCTGCTCGCCAAACTCATCGCCGCGTTGCCGGCGGGCGGACGCCTGCTGGGTATGCCCGGGCATCGCACGGACGACGCCGCCAATGCGATGTGGAAGCTCACCGCGCTGCTCGGCGCTGCCGACCGGACCTTCGTCCCGCTACGCAACACGGCCAACTTGTCCTGTCTCGCGCGCCTGCCGGTGACGCGTCCGCTGCTGCAGGGTCGCCGTGAAGCCACCAGCGGCGA
This sequence comes from Armatimonadota bacterium, assembly GCA_036504255.1. Classification (GTDB taxonomy): domain Bacteria; phylum Armatimonadota; class Hebobacteria; order CAIYQO01; family CAIYQO01; genus DASXVL01. The sequence continues at coordinate 15,154 of DASXVL010000390.1, forward strand.
CGCGGAGACGAGCCTGATACTCATCTATGATAGTGGGGCCGGGATGGGCAGCAGCCAATCGCTCGATTATGCGACGCAAACCCTCCCCACCCTGTTGGCCGATCCCGCGTTGTCCGAGCTGCCGGTCGGCATCGAAGTGCCGAGCACGCTGCTGGACTACGCGCCGGCGGTGTATCAGGCGCTCATCGCCCGCCAACGCTTCACCGCGGCGGAGCTCATCGCCGCGCCCAACGGTGACGGCTGGACCCTGCCGATGAGCTTGGGCGATGCCGCCGCCTATCAGCAACGCTCTGCCGTGCGCGCCCGCGCCGCCGACTTGCGCTGCCTCACGCTGGCCGATGTCGGCGGACAGGCGGCCTATACGGATACGCTGCGCCGCCTCGCCAGTACGGGCTGGGCCGGGGCTTTTGTCTACCCCGTCGCGCCGCAAGCGCTGGCGGACCGCCAGCCGCGCGCCGGGCAACTGCTGCCGGGCTTCTGCGCGCTGGTCGGCGCCACGCGCGTGCGCACGGCGCAGGAGCTGCACACGGTGCTCGCCACCCTCTCCGCCGCGCCCTTTCAGGTGGTGTATCTCGACCCCGACGGACTCCCGCCCAGCGCCCTGCGCCTGCTGCTGCCGGAGATTAGCGCGAAGCGCACGTTGCTCACCCCGTCGCAGGCGGTCCGTGCGCTGCTGGAAATGGACCCGGTGATGGCGTTTCTGAAAGCGAAAGAGGCGCGCCGCATCAAATACCCGAAACGCGGGCAAGCGACGCTGCGCGTTTCCACGCCCAGCACCACGCTCACCGCGCCCACCGCCGCGGACGCCATCCACGTCACCGTCCGCATCACCGGCGCGACGCCCGTCTTGCTGGCGCGCCTCATCTCTCAAAACCCGGATGGCAACATTGGCGCGGCCGATCTCCACAACGACGGCAACGGCGTGTGGTCGGCCACGCTGCCCCCCACCCTCGTCGGCGGTACCTTGCGCATCACGGCGCGCGTCGTCGAAACGGGCGGCTTTGGCGTCAGCCTCTCCGACGCGCTCACCCTCACCATCCCGGTGGTCGATAGCGATGGCGACAGCGCCGAGGACACCGTGGAAGCCTACCAGGGCAGCGACCCGTTGCAGTGGGATAGCGATCATGACGGGTTGGCCGATGGCTATGACGCGCATCCCACGCGCGTGGACCGCGACCTGGCGACTTTGCTGCCCCCGCTTACGCCACCGGCGGACGCGCCTTATCTGGCCGATGCCGGCTTGTCGACCGCGGATGCGCAGGGGCGCGTCGTGCCGACCGCCGGGGCGGTGCGTTACCGTATCCCGTTGCAAGACATTCCCGCCGCGCCGGGCGCGCTCCACCTGCTGACCCGTGGGCCGGGCCGTGTCAGCGTCAATGGCGAGCCGTCGCAAGCGCTCGCCAGCACGGACGATGCGCTCCGCCTCACCGATCTGCCGCTGAGCGCGGGACAACTGGGCGGACGCGAGCTGACGGTGACGCTGCAGGCGGGGGAAAAATCGCTGACACTGTGCGAGCTCTACGTCACCAATAATCCGGACGGTCCGTATATCCTCCCGGCGCAATTAGCGCCGGCGCATCCTCCGGCCGGTGTACCGATCGCGGTCAGCGCCATCGTCTATACGCCGCACACGCTGCAGGCCGTGCGCCTGCACTATGGGCCGGACCTGCAGCACCTCACCACGCTGGAGATGAAGCATGTCGATGGGACGGCGGGCGCGGTCTTCGGGGAAGAGATTCCCGCCCAGGACAACGGCGCGACGCTCATTTATAACATCGAAGCGGAAGATACGACGGGACACCGCTCCGCCGGGCCGTATGCCGCCGTTCCCATCGGACGCCCGCGCAAGACCAGCATCGCCTTGCTCGGCTCGCGCGACATCCTTGGTGACTGGAACGCCACGCCGATCTGGGGCGCCACCGGTCGTTCCTTAACTAAGGGCGCCGGTACCGATACCGCCTATTTCCGCGCGCGCCCGGGTAGCTACACCGTCTGGCTCTTCGCCCAGCCCCGCCAACGCGGGATCCAGGTGCAGATCACGCAGCCCGCCACCTTCACCACCGCCGGCGGCATCAGACTCGAGCAGAGTGTGCCGGCGGGCAGCGCGGACGGCTGGTACCGCCTGGGCGCCTTCAGCACGCCGGAAGACTGTGGGCTGCACATTACCATCACGCCGGTGGGGGCCGAGGGCTATTGCGCCTATGGCACGCTCATCCTCACCCAGGACAGCCAGTTCACCCCGCCGCTCGCCCACGCCGGTTTCGACTGGTACAACAGCCTGTTGCTCAGCGGGATCACGCAGGGGCAGACGGTCACCAGCCCACTCGCCATCACCGTCGCCACCGCCGGCAATATCGACGCGCTGCGCCTGACCATCACGCAGAAAACGGCCAGCGCCGGCGTGATGAGTTCCGACGAAATCGACCTGCCGCGGGGACGGGACGGCAGCTACACCCTCAACGTGCGCGGGCTCAACCCCGGTGGCTACGAACTCAACGCCTACGGCCTAAAGCTCATCAGCGCCGATGGCGCGCGCAAAACCGTGCCGCTCCTCGTCGCCACCGTGCGCTTCACGGTGCCCAAACCCTGACGGTAGCGGCCGCCGGACAAAATTCGTGGCGCGCCGACGGCGCGCGCCACGAATTTTTGGTATAATAGCCCTGCTACGAGCAACACCGTGGGGGCGCACTTGGTTTCGACGGGGATCACTGGTGGCGTTGGAAGCGAGTCGAGGAGCCTAGCCTCGTAATAATGGGCACAAACAACAAATGCCAATAACAACACCCAGTTCGCTTTAGCTGCCTAATACGGGCTAAAGAGAACAAAGATTACTTCGGTAATCCGTCTCCGTCCGTATTCGAGCCAGTAGGGTACGGCGAGGCGTAAAAAAAATCTGGCTATACCGGCCGCCTCCGCCTTGCGGCGTGTCGGGTGATCTGAACCAGGGCACGTGGGGCCGATGTCTGTCGGAGAGCATCCTCCATTAAACTACTCCCCGACTACACTCGTAGATGCCAACGTGGCCTAATCTTCGGACGGGGGTTCGACTCCCCCCGCCTCCACCAATCATATCCACCGTCGTCTTTAATGGCGAGGTGGATGGTGGCCTTATCGTCATAGAGGATGATATTGGTTACGAACTGCTGCACGAGTCGGCGCTGGGTAGCATGATCATCGCTCAAGAGGTTTTCGCGTTCCAGGAGCAGCATGCCCCGGACGTGTTCACTGTCCACAATGGTTTGTTGGGCACAGTGCCAATGTTCCAGCCTGGCCTCGGCGTCAGCCTTTAATGTCTCTAGCCCGCGTAACTCTTCCAGCAATGAAGCCGGCGTCATTGTCCCTATCGTCGCGACGGTATCAACGATGTTGCGCACCCGCTGTGTGATCCCCTGTAATTCCTGCTCGATTCGTTTTCCATCTTCACTCGTCTCGCGTTTACGTTTCTGTGCGTACTCAGTGGCACGTCCGGCCAGATCGACGATTACTGCATCCGTGAAGAGTTGCTCGCGCAAGGCGTCCAGCACGGCCGTTTCCAGGATTTCTTTCTTCCAGCGAACAAGCTTGCATTTTTCATCGGCCGCCAGACGATTCCCTGTGCAGCAGTACACGTGGCGGTCTCGCCGCTCTTTTGACACCCGGGTCGTATAACTCTGGGATGATCCGACGACCGATCTGTCACAAAGCCCGCAGGTACAGAGTCCGGTGAGCAAATAGGGCACCTTGGCCTTGTGGCTCCCGCTCGGCATTTTCTTCCCTTTCATACGCTGCTGGGCTTCGCTCCAAAGTATCTCGTCGATGATGGCGGGAATGGCCCCAGGTATCGTGATGATTTCGCTTGCTGTTTTGCTGGAGTGGTGGTTGCGTGTGCCGTTGAGTGACTTAGCTGCTGTGCGGTTGAAGATGTAGACACCGGTATATTTGGGGTTGGCCAGGATCCCGTGCAGACTTGTTTTTTGGAAGGAACGTCCGTCCCCCGTCACGAACCCGCCGGCGGCCAGAGCCGCAAGAATCTCGGAATGACTCATCCCCGCGGCATACCGCGCGAAGATCAGCTTTACCGCTTCGGCGCCACGCGGATCTATCACATACCGGCGCTCGGCGTCCAAGACATACCCGAGGGGGGGACGCCCACCGCAATGCTTACCCTGCAGCGCCGTCTCCTTCATCCCCTTGCGCACTTCCCGCGCAAGATTCTTTGAGTAGAACTCGTTATAGGTCTCGATGATCCCTTCGAGTAAGCCATCTTCAGGAGAATCACCAAAGTCTTCTGTGGCGGAATGCACCCGGCAATTCGC
>DASXVL010000391.1:0-3051 GCA_036504255.1 Armatimonadota bacterium
ATAAATGACGCCGATCGGTTCGCCCAGATCATTCATCATCGCGCCCAGGTGACGGGGGAACGCCGCCTCTTCCTGTCGCCAGGCGGCTATCTGTGGGTCGAGGGCGGCGCAGAGCACCTGCTCGTCGCATTCAAAGGGGAATTGGGCATAGGTTTCCAGATCCTCTTCCGAGGCCAGCAGTGGCTTGCGGCGCACCCCGCCCGGCCCGCGCCGCTGCTCGCTGGTCAGAGCCAGCTCGCGGTAGCGGAGCGTGGTGCGCGTGACGGTGTCGGCACCCTCGATAACCTCTTCCTGTGTCGTGGTCACCTCCGGGGTATAGAGCGGCGCGCCCAGACCACGCCGGTTCAGCCAAACGGTCTGCTGCGCCTCTGCCGCCGCCACGATGTCACGGTACTGCGGCAGCGCGCGGACATCGGCGTAACACGAGAGCGGGTGGTACGGGAAGAGCAGCCACACCGGCACGCGGTCGCACGGTGCGCCGGTGAGAAACGCAAAGAGCCGTTCACGTGGGGTCATCATCATACCTCCAGCGCGAAGGCGCGTCCGCCGCCTCCGCTGCCAAGGACAGTATAGGCGCTGCTATCGCCGGTTGTCATTACACAAAGAGCGCAGAAACAGACGCTTTTCGCTCATCACGCCGGTATGGAGACCATCATCCTTATACACCGGCTGCGTGTCCATACTGTCCGATGGCTCTTGACGATAATCTATATAACAACTTACAATCTATATAATAACAATAGGGAGCACATTGCATGCCCACAGAGCTAACAGTCGAGCGGGATACCGACCGCTACCATGTGCCGAACCTGGAGCGGGCGCTGGCGCTGATGGAGTATCTGGCCACGCGCCCGGAAGGCGCGGGGTTGGCGGAGATGGCCGCCGCCTTGCACTACCCGAATAACAGCGTCTTTCGCATCGCCATGACTTTGCTCACCCATGGCTATCTGCAGCGTGACGACGCCAGCAAAGTCTTTCGCCTGAGCTGCAAGCTGCTCGCCCTCGGGTATGCCGCCTTGGGAGACACGCATCTGGTGGAGCACGCCCGCGCGGAGATGCGCGCCTTGCGTGATAGCGCGGGAGAAACGACGCTCTTGGGCATTCTCGCCGGCACGGAAGGCATTGTGTTGGAGCAATTTGCCAGCCGACAGCCGTTGAAATTTCTCGTCGACCCCGGCGCGCATTTCCCCCTGCATACCAGTGCCCCGGGCAAGGCATTACTCGCGGCGCTCCCGGACGCGGAATTGCAGGCGTTGTGCCCCAGGCTACCGTTGACGCGCTATACCGCGCGCACGCTGACGAGCCTGGACGCATTGCAAGACGAACTGGTCCGCACGCGGGCGCGCGGCTACAGCACCGATCTGGCCGAAGAAGTAGAGGGTTTGTATTGCGTGGGCGCTCCCATCCGCAACTACGCCGCGTATCCGGTGGCGGCGCTGTGGATCACCGGCCCGACGTCGCGCATCGCGGAGGACGATCTTGACCGACTCGGCGCGCTGGTCGCCGCACATGCCCGGCGCGTCTCCGTACAACTCGGCTACCGGGACGCGGGAGTGGACGCCGTCAACTTTTAGCAGTAACAGCGGTCTGCATAACGCGCATGCCGCCAGGAAAGGAAGAGCATATGGCAAAGTCGTTACACGGGCGCGTGGCGCTCATCACCGGCGCGACCTCCGGCTTCGGAGCCGCCATGGCGGAGCGCTTCGCCGCGGAAGGCGCGGCATTGGTGCTGGTGGCCCGCCAGCGTGAGCGGTTGGAGGAGACCTGCGCCAGACTGAGTACGCCGGAGACCCCGGCGATTCCCGTGGTCGGTGACGTGACACAACGCGCCACCTTCGAGACGGCGCTCACCGCCGCGCTGGAGCGGTGGGGCAAATTGGATATCCTCATCAATAACGCCGGGGGCGGGGTGCAGATTGCCCCCATCGAAGCGCAAACGCCGGAAAGCATCGCCGACTGTCTGAACTTGAACCTCGCCAGCGTCATCAATGGCTGCGCCGTGGTGGCCCCGGTGATGCAACGCCAGCAGTCCGGATTGATCATCAATGTCACCAGCGCCTGCGCTCAGTTCGCATGGCCGGGCTGGTCCGTCTATTCCGCCGCGAAAGCCGGGGTGGCGATGTTCAGCCGCTGCCTCTACACGGAATTGCGCCCGCACGGCGTGGCGGTGACGGTGCTCGCTCCCGGAGGCGCCAACACCGGCTTTCAAAGCGCGGCCGGTATTGGCGCATTCGATTGGGATGACAGTGACTCCCTCCGCGCGGAGCACATCGCCCACGCCGCCCTGGCCGTCGCGACAATGCCGCACGGCGCGGTGGTCCCCCACCTGGTCGCCTACGGCATGAGTCAAGACATTGTCCCATTCTGACAGCGCTTCTCAACGTGCGAGGTAGCCATGACCGAACAACAGTATGACTTGGTAGTCATCGGCGCCGGGGCCGGGGGGCTGGCGACCGCACTCGCCGCCGCCCGCCTGGGTGTCCGCACACTGCTGGTCGAGCGAGACGCGGACATCGGTGGTACCGCCGTACGGGCAGGCGTCAGCATTTGGGAGCCATCGGTCAGCGGCAGCGGGATTGCCCGGGAGATCTACCAGCGCTTGGACAAACGGCCCGACGCTGTCGGGGTCTATTCCATCGGGCATCATGCCTGCTGGCCCACGCCGGGGTATCCCGTCTATCCCGGTGGGCAGTCCGTCATTGATACCAGCAAGCGCTATGACGATACCCTCCGGCGTTACGGCAGCAAGGGCATCGGAGAGGATGAAGCCGTGGTACGGCGCGCTTGGCACGGGGTGCCCTTCGAACCGGCGGCCTATACCCAGGTCCTCGAGGAACTGCTGCACGAAACCACGCGCTGTGCCATTTGGCGCAACAGCGAAGTGCTGGAAGTACACGCGACGGACGGCACGGTCAGCAGTTGTCTCCTGCGTCACGGGGCGCACCTGCAGCAGGTACGCGCGGAGTATTGGGTGGATGCGACCGGCGATGTGGCCTTTTGCGCGCAACTCGGGTGCGAATTACACACCGGCACGGACGGCCAGGCGTTGTT
>DASXVL010000392.1:0-7665 GCA_036504255.1 Armatimonadota bacterium
GGCGCACGGGGACATAGCTGGTAAAGTGGCGGCAGTCCTCCAGCGCGGGGGCGGCGGCCGCGGCATTGGGGTAGAGGCAAAAACCGACCAGCGTCGGCAACAGCGACTCCCACTGGTCGCGGCGCACTTCCCCGGAGACCAGCCACACGGTCATGGCGGGGATGCTGGTGGCCAGCGGGCGGCCCTGACGGTCGAGAATACGCCCTCTGGGCGCGGGCGCGCGCACCCAGCGCAGATGATTTTGCGCGGACACGCGCCGCCAGTCCGTCCCTTGCCAGAGTTGCAGGTACGCCAGGCGTCCCGCGAAAAAGAGGACGACCAGCAAGAGCACGATGCGCAACAGCAAGAGACGGCTGGATAACATACGGCGGTTATATTTCTCCGAGCGCGCGCCGGCGAATGCCCGCAAACATGTTATCGACGTTCGCTTTGGCCAGCTTGCCGATAAGGCCTTTGATGATCGCGCCAATCATGGGCACGTTGATATCGCACTCCAACTGCATCTGCATCCGCGTGCCGCCATCCTGCGTGGTGAAGGTCCACACGCCATCGTATTTATCCCAATCGCCGCCGATGGCGCGAAAGGTGCAGGTGTGCGTGCTGTCATCCCAAACGTCGAGCTCGCGCCACTTCAATTTGCGGTGCAGTTTTTCCACCACCCCCACCCATTCGGAGGTAAACCCCTCCGGCGTACGTTCGAGGATGGTGACGGATTCCACATCCGGAAAGAACTCGGGAAAGCGCTCTATGTCCTTGGCGATTTCGTACACGGTTTCCAACGAAGCAGGGATAAATATCTCGCTTTCGATTTTCGGCATGGTCGTACCTACATTCTGTAAAGTCTCGTGCCTTCTATTTTGGACGGTGGCAGGCCAGACTCCTTTTTCACGCACAGCACGAGATTGCGCAGACCGTGGCAGCAAGAATATTTTTATAGTTCATAAAAGGATCAGGCTGCCCGCCCGCCGGGCGGCAGTTCATCACACAGGTGACTGCCGCCCGCGGTGTATTCGACGGCTGTCTTACGATAGTATTTTTTCGGAAAATATGCTGGCAGGTGCAAGGGGATTTCCGCTCAGTCACGAAAGCTATCCTTACCGAGGAAGTACGAGGTTTTGGCTGATGTCACATGCAATGCCCGCCGTGGGCGAGATGGCGCCGGATTTTACAGCCCTGAACGATGCGGGAGAGCGTATTACGCTGTCCGATTATCGGGGAGAATGGGTCGTACTCTACTTTTACCCGAAGGATAACACGCCGGGATGCAGCAAGGAAGCGTGCAGCCTGCGCGATAGTTTTCAAGCGCTCAACGATGTCAACGCCGTGGTACTCGGGATCAGCCTTGATTCCCCGCAATCGCACCGCAAATTCATCGAGAAGTATGCGCTGCCCTTCACGCTCGTCGCCGATACCGATGCCGTCGTCTCTACGCTGTACGGCGTCTTTGGCGAAAAATCCCTGTACGGCCGCACCTTCCTCGGCATCAAACGGACCACGTTTCTCATCGATCCGCACGGGATCATCCGCCGGGTCTTCACGAAAGTCAATGTCTCTCGCCATGGCGAGGAGGTATTGCAAGCCATTGACGCCGTCATGCATGGCGGCTAGCCCCGTGCCACCATCCGCCCCAATCCATGACTACGAATGAGAGGGAGACCGATGTCGACAACCTATGCCTTGCTGGTGACCCTGTGCCTGTGCTGCGCGCTAGGCGCGTTGGCTACGCAGGCCCCGGCGCTCACCCCGATCATCGCTCCCTTTGCCGGCGACCGCGCGGGGGCACTCTCATTCACCTTTGACGACGGCAGTCAGAAGCAGGTGGACGTGGCCGTGCCGATGCTCAACGCCGCCGGCATCAAGGCTACTTTTTTTGTGATCAGTATGATTACGCGTGACAAAAAGAGCGATCCGATGCTGAAAGGGTCAGACCCCGGCGGGCATGGCGCGGTGAGCTGGGAAGAATGGCGCGCGGTCGCTGCCATGGGGCACGAAATCGGCAATCATAGCGCGCATCACGTCGGATTGCCGCGTGTCACGGACCCCGATGTCTTTGATGTGGAAATTAACGGCAGCCGAAAACTGATGACGGAAAAGATGGGGGCAGCGCCGCTGACGTTCTGTTATGCGGGCAATGGCTGGACGCCGGCGATTCGCGAGATGGTATTGCGCCACCACATCGCCGACCGCATCAATTGTGTCGGCTACGGCGGCAAAGACTTTACGTTGGAGCGTGCGAATGCCGTGGTGGATAAAGCGATTGCGGAGAAGAGCTGGCTGGTACCGATGATTCACGGCATCGATGAAGCGTACGCGCCCCTCGACCATGATATCCTGCAAGGGCACCTGAATTATGTCGTCGCGAAGCGCGATGTCCTCTGGGTGGACACCTTCGCCAACGTGGCGCGCTATCGCCAGGAACGTGAAAAAGCGGTGCTGACGGTGCATGAACATGGCACGCGCTGGCTGACCTTTCCCCTCACCTGTCCGCTCGATCCGGCCATCTATCAGATGCCGCTGACGGTCGTGCTGCCCCTGGGAGAGGCGAAGATCACGCGCGTTCGCGCCACTCGGAATGAGGGCCAGAAGCTGCCGGCCACCATCGCCCCCGGCAAGCTCCTGGTTGATGTCGTACCCGGTGCTGGCGAGATCACCGTGCGCTGGAAATAAGCAAATAACGGAGTTGCCGATAATGACCTGGTCTGCACAGTGGATTTGGCTCGATCAAGTAGATCGCCGACCATATAATCAAACCGTGATTGCCCGCAAGACGTTCGAGTTGTCGACCGTTGCCGCGGCGTCGCTCGCCATCACGGCAGACAGCCAATACCGTTTATTCATCAACGGGCAATGGGTCGAGGATGGGCCGTGTCGCAGTTGGCCGCAGCATTACCAGTATGACGTGCTCGACGTGACGACGCTGCTGCGTCCGGGTCGCAACGTCATCGCCGTTGTCGCCATCCATTTCGGGATAGCCACCTTTCACCGCATTCCACAGGAAGCAGGGCTACTCGCGCAATTGACCGTGGACACGGCGGATGGGCAGACGTTCACTATTGCCACCGATGAGAGCTGGAAGGTACACGAGAGCCCGGCACATCTGCGTGATGCCGCACGCATGTGCATCCAACGCGAACAGAGTGAGTGGTATGATGCCCGGTTGGCGCTCAACGGTGCATTTGAGCTTGCCTTTGATGACGGCGAATGGGCGGCGGCGCGGGCCTACTATCCTGCCCACGGCGGTCCCTGGCATGACCTCCATCCGCGTGACGTGCCATTCCTGACGCGCGAGCCGATGTACCCACGTTGCGTGCGCGAAACCACGCTCGTGCACGGCCCCGTGCAGAGCGTGACGTTCGATGTTAAACGTCTTTGCTACCCGGAGGACCGCTCGGCCAATACGGTGCCCATGGCTGGAGCGCTCGCCACGGTACTCGTGTCGGAACAGGTGAGGACGGTTAAGGCGTCGTTACTCCCACCGCTGGACGGTGCGCTGTACTGTAACGGCCAGCCGGTCGCGGAGGGCATGCTGGCATTACAGGCGGGAGAGAATCTGCTCACGCTGATCGTGCACGAGGCCTATGGACATGCTGTCTACACGTTGACCCTCGGCTTCGACGAGTGGCATGACTTCACACAGCGCAATCCGTGTGCAGCGGGTGATGCCAACCCCTGGCCTGGGTCGGCCCCTTCGCGCCCATGTCACCGGTGACAAATCTCGACAACCGTAACAGCGGTCCGATCTCCGACGAGGTCATCGCCACCCTAAAACAGCTCGGTGCGTCGGCGGATGCGCCCACCTTTGCGGCATTGGCGGGCGACCGATACCACCGCGTGCCGCCGGAAGTCATGTTCCTGCGCGATTCCATCTTGCCCTTTACCGAGCGCCGGGTACAGGGACCGGCAGATGCGCTTATTACCAACCGCGCTGCGCTGCTTGCGGAGAACTTGGCGGTAACGATCGTCCACCCGAGCGCCGACGGCGACGTGGAACTCTGCCTGGACCTGGGCAAAGAGGTCGTCGGCTGGGTGGAATTTTCACTGCGTGCCCCGGAGGGCACGCTCGTGGATATCTACCTGGTCGAGTACCGGAATGCTGAACGTATCCAGCACACGGGGGTGATGCGCAACGGGTTCCGCTATGTGGCGCAGGACGGGCTGAACCACTTCGTCTCGTTGAAACGGCTGGCCGGGCGCTACCTCTTCCTCACGCTGCGGGAGATGACCGGGCCGGTGAAGATACAATACGCGCGCGTGTTGCAGGCCACCTATCCGGTGGAACGGCGCGGGGCCTTCCGCTGCTCGGACGTGGCGTTGACGCACATCTGGGAGATCAGCGCCTACACCTTGCGCCTGTGCATGGAAGATACCTACACCGACTGCCCGCTCTATGAGCAGACGCTTTGGGTGGGTGACGCGCGCAACGAATCGCTCTACAACGCCATTTGTTACGGCGCGCACGATCTCACGTTGCGCTGTCTGCGCCTCTGCGCGCAATCGCTCGACACACTGCCCATCGTTGGCTCGCAATTACCCAGCAGTTGGAATGGCCTGCTCCCCGCCTGGAGTTTCCTCTGGGGCCTGAATGTGTGGGAGTACTACTTTACCACCGGCGATCTGGCGGGCCTGCGCGAACTCTATCCGGCGGTGCTGCGCAATCTGCGCAACGCGCAGGGCTATTGCACCGACCGCGGCCTGTTCAGCATCCCCGCGTGGAATTTCTTCGACTGGACGGGCATCGACGACAAGAGCCGCACCGTGCTCTTCAATTCGCTCATTCTCCTCGGCGCGATTGATGCTGCGTTGCAGTGCTGCGCCACGCTCGGGGAGAGTGACGCCCCCTGGCTGCAGGACTTTCACGATGAGCTGCTGAGCGCGTTGCTGCCGCTGTGGGATGACGCGAAGGGCAGTTACCCGGACTCCATCCACGACGACGGCACGGTGAGCGCGTCGGTCTGTCAGCACACCAGCGTGCTCGGTGTGCTCTACGATGCCTTGCCGCCCGCGGCACGCGACATTGCCGTGCGGCACATCATCGCGCCGCCGGAAGGCATGGTGCGCATCGGCAGCCCCTTCGCGTTGCAGTATGCCCTCGAAGCGCTGGAAAAGTCGGGCGACGTCGCGCACGCGCTGCAACTGGTGCGCGCGCTATGGCAGGACATGCTCGACTGTGGGGCCACCACCTGCTGGGAAACCTTCCGCAACGTGGATGCCCCGTTCCCCACGCGCAGCCATTGCCATGCCTGGTCCTCCGCGCCGATCTACATGTTCAACCGCCTCATTCTCGGCATCGTGCCCACCGGCGTCGCGGCGAGCGAAGTCGTGGTGAGCCCACACCCGCTCGACCTTACCTGGGCTGAAGGCGTGAGCGCCTCCGTGCGCGGCGACCTGCGCGTGTCCTGGCGGCGCGAGGGCGAGACACTGTCAATCACGGTGGAAATGCCTGCGGGCGTCACCTGGCGCGTGCTGGCAAACGATGATTGGCGGGGTATTACCCGCGTCGTGATTAACGGGGTGGAGCACCCCGAACTGCTACCGGCCGTCGCCGGTCAATTTGTCTGAAATGGGAGAGATTGTTCCATGAAAACCTCCGGCATTGCCGCGCAACTCTATACGCTGCGCGATTTTTTGAAGACCCCGGCGGATATCGCCACGACTATGCAGCGTGTCAAAGCCATTGGCTACGACGCGGTGCAGCTTTCCGGCCTGGGGCCGATCGAGCCGCAAGCACTGGCGACCATCCTACGTGAGGAAGGCCTGACCGCCGCGGCCACGCACGTCTCGTTCGCGCGACTGTGTAACGACTTGCCGGCGCTCATCGACGAGCACCTGCTCTGGGGCTGCCGCAACGTCGCCATTGGGGCAATGCCCGACGAATATCGTAACGCTGCGGGGTACGTGCGCTTTGCGAAAGAGGCGACGGAAATCGGTCGCAAGCTGGCCGACGCAGGCTTGACCTTCAGCTACCACAACCATAGCTTCGAGTTCGAAAAATTTGACGGCAAGACCGGCATGGAATTACTCTATAATAATGCCGACCCGGAATTCTTGCTGGCGGAAATCGATACCTACTGGGTGCAGCACGGCGGCGGCGACCCGGCGGCGTGGATCGAGAAGCTCTCCGGCCGCATGGTCATCGTACACCTCAAAGACCTGGGCATCGTCGATAACACGCAGGTGATGGCGGAAATCGGCGTGGGGAACATGAACTGGGCACGTATCCTGCCCGCCTGCCGCGCGGCAGGCGTCACCTGGTACGCCGTCGAACAGGATGTGTGCCAGCGCGATCCATTCGAGAGCCTGACCATCAGCCTGGCAAACTTGCACGCGATGGACTGGGCTTAATTTTCATATATTACACCCCTCTCCAGCATTGGGAGAGGGGCAGGGGTGAGGGCCGATTCACGGCCACCAAAGAAATAAAACCAAACTACCTTTCAGGAGCAGTAACATGGCGAAAAAATTACGCTACGGTTTGATCGGATGTGGTGGGTGCGGCGTGGGCAAGCACATGGCTTCCTACGCGCGCTATTCGGAGGACGTGGAATTAGTCGCGGTGTGCGACGTGTCCGAGGCGTCGGCGAAGAAAGCGGCGAAGACCTACGAGATCGAGCACGTTTTCACCGATTACCATGAGATGTTGAAGAAGATGAAGCTGGACGTGGTCTCCGTTGCCACGCCCAACGCCTTTCACGCCCCGGCGACCATCGCCGCGTTGCAGGCCGGGGTGCACGTGCATAGCGAAAAACCCCTCGCCACCAACGCCGCCGAAGCGCAGGCGATGGTGGACGCGAAGAACGCCTCCGGCAAGAAGCTCATGGTCGGACTGAACAACCGCTACACTGAGACTTCGACGTTCGCGAAGAAATACGTGGACGAGGGAAATCTGGGCGAGATCTACACCGCGCGCTGCGGCTGGCGTCGTCGTCGCGGCATCCCCGGCAAGGGGGGATGGTTCACCAACAAATCCCTCTCCGGTGGCGGCCCGCTCATCGACCTGGGCGTGCACTTCTTCGACCTGACGCTCTTCCTCATGGGCTTCCCGTCGCCGCTCTCCGTCTCCGCCGCGACCTACGGCAAGTTCATCGACCTGCCCTCCACCACGCCGCTGCCCGCCGGCACCACCAACGCCGGTGATCCGAACGGCGTCTGCGACGTGGAAGACATGGCCGTCGGCTTCGTAAAACTCGAGACCGGCGCGACCGTCTCCTTCGAGTTCAGTTGGGCGTCGAACATCGAAAAGGAAGTCACCTATTTCGAACTGCTCGGCACCAAAGGCGGCATGCGCATGTACGACGGCGAACTGAAGATTTTCGGTGAAGCCGCCGGCGCGCCCATCGACATCATCCCCACCGTGCGCAACACCACCGCCTGGGGCGAGAACGAAACGCGCCACTTCATCGACTGCATCAAAAACGACCTGGAGCCGCTCTCCCCGCCGGAGCAAGCGGTGAAGATGATGCAGATCATCGACGCCACCTACGCCTCCTCCGCCAGCGGCCGCGAAGTGCTCATCGCACCGGCGAAGGTGTGCGTGAAATAAAGCAGGCTTTAATACCGCGAAGCCCTCTTCTGTATTGCCAGAGGAGGGCTTCTTTTACTAGGCACGGGCAGGAAAAACAGCACTGTTTGGAAGCCGGCGACCGCCGCGCGCCGGTGAGTACGAGA
>DASXVL010000393.1:0-4462 GCA_036504255.1 Armatimonadota bacterium
GCCGTGTTGCGTCGTGCCAAAGGCCCCAGCGCCCCCGCCGCGGATCTCCTGCACTTCGGCGCCCTGGCTTTGGATCCGCTCAAGCATGAAGTGCGCATGCATGGTGCGCTGGTGCTCCTGACCGCGAAGGAATTCAGCCTACTGGAGTACTTGATGCGTAACGCGGGCATCGCCCTCAGTCGTCACGCCATCCTCGATCATGTCTGGGGTTACGATTTTTACGGCGATTCGCGTACCGTCGATGTGCATATTCGCCGCTTGCGAGAAAAAGTCGAGCCTGATCCCGCGACGCCGTGCGTGATTGTCACCGTGCCCGGCGTGGGCTATAAATGCCAGCCGGAAGGTTAGGGGAACGACGTATGCGAGAAACCTGTATGACGTGGCTGGCGTCGCTGCGTGTCCGTTTGATTATCACGTATGTGTTGGTCACAGCGTTCTCCTTCGGACTGCTCTACCTCATGATCATGAATCCGGTGGAAACGTTCCTGCGCCAACGCGAGGAGGACAACCTCGTCGCCGTCGCCAAAACCCTCGGCTCGACCATCCGCTCCCCCATCGAATGTGACGACCCTGCGGCGTTTGCTCAAGACCTCTACTGGACGTACCGCCGTTGTCGCTTATTTTTGCGTGACACGATGCCCAAGACGCGTTTTCGTATCCTTGATTCCCACGGTAAGACGCTCACCGATTCCGAATATGCCGGGGCCTGGAGTGAGTGGATGACGAAACAGCGTCTCGCGCCGAGCTTGAAAACTCATATTGAGGTAAGGTCGGCCATGTTGAAAAGCTATGGGGCCGACACGCGTTTCGCATCCAGCGATACCAGTCGCTTGGATAGCTATCGCATGTTTGTCGCATTGCCCATCGTGCGCCAGGGACAATTAGCGTTCATCATGTATTTGGATAAACCGCTCGATGTAGTACAGGTGAATCTGCGCTATATTCGCTCGATCATCAGGTATGGCATGTTCGCCAGTGCACTCGTGACCATTCTGGTCAGTATCCTGCTCTCCAGCCATCTGTCCGCCGGCCTGCAATCGGCGATGCAGGTCGCCCGTGCTTTTGCCGCGGGACGGATGGATTTGCGCATGCGTGCGCTAGGGCGTGACGAAGTCGGGCAGCTTGGCGCGGCGTTCAACCAGATGGCCGATGCCCTGCAGCGGCAAGAACAGTTGCGGCGTGACCTGCTCGCCGATGTCTCGCACGAGCTACGTACGCCGCTGACCGCCATTGCCGGGTGTGCTGATACACTCGCCGATGGCGCGCTACGCGATGACCCCGAGACGGCGGAGCATTTTCTGGCGATCATGCACCGTGAATCCAAGCGTCTGCAACGCCTGGTGGCGGATATCCTCGAACTATCCAAATTGCGCGCGGGCGCGATTGCCATACCGTTGGCCCCGGTCGCCATTTGTCCGCTGATCGAAGAAGGCATCGAAATCGCCCATATGCGCACCGCCCATAGAGACGTGGCCATCACCGTCGAATACCCGGCAGAGTGTGCCGGCGAGACCCTGCACGTATTAGGGCATGAGGATCGGTTGGCGCAAGCATTGCGCAACTTGCTCGATAATGCCCAACATCATACCCCTGCGGGACGTCGTGTGTCGGTGGCGGTTGAGGTGCAGGCGGATGCCGTGGTTATCCATGTGCGCGACGAAGGGGATGGAATACCCGCTGAGGATCTTCCCTTCGTCTTCGACCGGTTCTACCGGGCAGGCAAAGGGGAGACAACGTCTGGAGGCACCGGGCTCGGACTGGCCATTGTGCGGGAAATAATGCATGCGCATCGTGGCGAAGTGACGGTACAAAGCGTGACAGGCACCGGAACGACATTCAGCCTGCACTTACAACGCGTGCAGGCTGAATGAATGGAGACACTGTGTCGTGGCGTCGCGCCGACAGGCAATCCCGACTATTACTTGATGGAATTGTTGGCGGCGGCGGTCGTTGCTACACCGGTCTGGGTACTGACCAATCGTGCCGCTTCCGCCCGGCTGATCCAGGTATTGTCATTCTCGATGAAATACTGCCAGCGTACATACCCGGTCAGCGACATAAAATTCGTCTGCGCGGTGAACGGCTGTAAGCCCCGCACATCAGGAACGGTTTGGGCGGATGCCGGCTTTACCAGGCCCAGACACGCCAGGCCCACCAGAATCGTTAGTAACAGAAATGTCTTCATGTTCGAATCCTCCTTCAGGTAAATCGCTCGACCTTCGTTTCGTTTACTGATCATATATAAAACTACCGCAAAATGGGACGTCGTATCGCGCAAAGATCAGCAACTTGTCCTGCGGTGACTACAAAGATCGGAGATCGGCACTACACCCTCGGTTCAAGAAGGCTTGTTTTGCCAGATAAGACGATCGCTAGTAGTATATCGCGTATGTCAACGTGACGCAATTGTTGTGAGGTTGTTTCGCCAAGCGTATGACGGGTACATTGAAATATACCACTGAATGCTATGATGTTAATGGAGTTACCGCATGCCTGCCTTTCGACGTTACTGCCTCTTGATACTAGCCTTCGCGATGGTCAATACACTACACGCTGCAAGTGTGCAGTTGGGACTTCCACTCCCGACGGCGCATGGCGAGTCAGTTGCCGCCATCACCGCCGCACTGAATATCGCACAAGCTGCCCATGTGCAACGCGTCACCATCGCCGCGGATTGGCCGCGCATCCAGCCCACGGCCACGACCTGGAATTTCGCCTGGCTGGATGCGGTCATTGACGCCGCGCGTGCACGCCAATTACAAGTTGTACTGGTATTGGGACCCGCGCCTAAGTGGAC
This sequence comes from Armatimonadota bacterium, assembly GCA_036504255.1. Classification (GTDB taxonomy): domain Bacteria; phylum Armatimonadota; class Hebobacteria; order CAIYQO01; family CAIYQO01; genus DASXVL01. Next base: position 2,798 of record DASXVL010000393.1, read on the forward strand.
TGTGAGCTATCTGGGGGCGAACCCCGGACCGGCTGAAGTACGCCGTGCCTGCCCAGTAACGAGCGCCTATGCCGCGTACGCCAGCGCCGTCGCGCGCCGGTACCAACAGCGCGTGACGTACTATCAATTGTGGGAACGACCGGCGTGCGGCACGTTGTTAGCCATGCCGAAAGACGTTTATGCCCTCTACGCCGCAGGGGCGCAAGCGGTGCATGCGGTGAGCGCGTCGTTACGGGTGATCGCCATGGACCCTGGCGATCTCAATCTGGGATGGATTGCCGATTACCTGAAAGCCGCAAAGGGGTCGGCGCGCGCAGACATCCTGCAGTTGGCGCCGGTACGTTACACGTTGTCGACTTCCACGTTTGCTTGGCGGTTGCAGACGCTGCGCGAGCGCGTCCTTCCTGCGCAATCGCCCCCGACGCTCTGGGCCCAATTGCCGCTGACACCGGAAATGCCCGCCAATGGGCTCGCGTTGGCGGCACAGGCGTTAATTTGCGGCGTGCCGGAGTTGACGTTTGCTTCCGTCAGTGACGCGTGCGTTGTGGCGTTGCCATCGCCCACTGTGCTCAGTGCCACGCGGTTTTTGTCACCCCTGCTGGCGAAGACGTGGCGGGGATGGGCGCAGTTGGCCCCGAATGTGCAGGGATGCATTGTGGGCGACCAACGCGATATGCGTGTACTCGCGTTGCCGGTAGAGGACGACGTGTTACATTTCCTCACCGCCAAACAACCAGCCGCGTGGGGCGTCATGGTGACGGACAACACGCTCACGGTGACACCGGCAGCAGGTTCGGCAACAACATACACGGTACGCGGTCCACTGCCCGTAGCCGTGACCGCGCAGAACTCCGTACTCCTTGCGGGCGTGAACGTCGCCCCCAGCGCGGCAGGACAAGACTTTCGGCCTGCGCCGATCAGCGCCTCATCAGTCTCGCTTGATCTGTCAGGCGCGGATCCCGCGGGAATTCATCTTCTCCGTGGTTTGTCCGGTGGACTTTTTAACCAGTATACACATGCGGGGCGCACAGTCATCAGTACGGTGCGCGACACAGCGCCCTGGATTCACGTGGACGTGCCGGATGGGTTCCTGTTCTACAATATCGCGCGTGTGCCCGTCGAGGTGACGGTGCAGGTACTCGGCGCGACCGCCGCGCAGAAAAGCGGTTTTAGCATCTATTATGATGCGATTAGTGGGATGGCAAATTCGCCCTGGCAGTGGATTGCTGTCGGGCCTGAGCAAGTGTATAGCTATACGGTGCGACTGAATGATGCGTTATTTTCCAACAAAGACGGTTATGACTTCCGACTGAATATGGGTGGCAGCACCGATAATATCCGCCTTATTGGCTTGACCGTGCGCAAAGTATCGCTCGCGAAGAAATAGCCTCTGCACCGAGAACCACATAAAGTGTAACAGCCTCGGCCCGAACTCTAGAGTGCGGGCCGAGGCTGTTAAGTCGAGACCGTCCGCCGTATTAGTTGGCGGTAGTCGAAAGCTCGACGCTTTCGGCGAGATCGGGCAATTGCACGGCTTTACTGAAGACCACTTTGCCGTCTTGCAGATCAGCATGAATGGTGTCCCCGTCATGGAATTTGCCCAGCAGCACTTCTTCGGCCAGGGCGTCCTCAATGAGCCGTTGGATCGCACGTCGCAACGGGCGC
>DASXVL010000394.1:0-3403 GCA_036504255.1 Armatimonadota bacterium
CCCTTCCAAACTGTGCTGCTGACACGAGGCTTCCCGACAGTCCTTAGCACGGTATGGGACAGGACTCCAGCCCGGCTATCCCCGGGAGCGGACAAGAACAGACGACTTATTGCAGCGCACCCCAGCTTATTCGACCGCCCGTGGCGATGGGCAGGTTATTGGTTAGCTGTGTGATCGCGCTGCCGCCCGCAGTTGCCGTAAAGAGATTATTGTCGCGGACGAAGGCAATACGGCTGCCGTTGGGGTGATAGGTCGGGGAGGACGCATTCGCCAGCAGCGTTTGGCGAGCTGATCTATTGATGTTCATCACTTCTATCACTGGAACCGCGCCCGGCGTCACCGCCACGGTGGTAAAGGCGATTTGTGTGCCATCCGGGGTAAAGGTTGGCTGGGTAGACGCCACACCAACCCCGTTATTCGTGAGATTCAGCAGACCGGTCCCGTTGATGTTTATAAGATAAATGTCCACGCCACGCACGAACACGATGCTCGTGCCGTCCGGAGCGAATGCCGGCTGGGTACCATCGACGACGACGGTGCTTTCCGTACCGCCGTTTATGCCGATCAAATGGATGGCGCTCAGTGCGCCGAGTACCACCGTGGAGGTCGAGAAGACGACTGTTTGCCCATCGCGACTGAACGCCGGCCCATCCACCGTCACGCCGATGCCATTGTTCGTCAGTTGCGTGAGGTTGCCGCCATCTTCGCGTACAACAAAGAGGTTATTCCCACCACGCACGAAGACGATCCGGTCTCCCAACGGCTGAAACGCCGGCGACGTGCCATCCGCCATGACAAGTCTGAGGTTACTCCCGGTCTCTCCGATGCGATAGATGCCTTGCGTCCCGTTCATCGTCGCCGCAAAGGTGATCTGACTCTGCTGGTCTGAATTGACGCTGTTACACCCCATGATCACCAACATACCCAGCGCCCATAGCACTCCCAAAAACCACCGCATTGTCAGCATGTGGCATCTCCCTCTGATGGATTCGTCATGCTGATCCTACCAGAGGGATCTCATGCAAGATGTTTCGTCATGCACCTCTTTTCACGCGTGGGCCTGCCACGTATAAAAAGCTCTCTGCATCCTCTACATATCAGCGCTATGCCGCGATCTCACCGGTGGTGGTCCCCAGTAAAAATGGGCGCACCGTGCGAATGAATTCCCCCGCCTTCTCGTCATGCGGCAGCATACCGCAGTCGTCGAAAATACTGAGCTGCGCCTTGGGGTCGCGGTAGAGCAGGTCGGCGGCATCGCCCACCGGGGTATATTCGGCATCGCGTCCCCAGATGAGCAACGTCGGCTGGTCGATGTCGGCAAAGGCCATGCGCATCGGCAAATCCAGCAGGCCGGTCACGAACGCCACCGCCGCATGCTGGCTACCCGGTTGGTGCGCCGAGGCGTGGAGAAAATCGACCATCTCCGGCGTGACAAAGGTCGGATCATAGTAGATATGCTCGCGCAACTCGCGCTCGATGCCCGGGCGGGAAACCAGCGAGTAATAAATCGAGGTGCCCACCACCGGCGCTTGCATTATTCCCAGCGTAACGCCCCGCGTGACGGTGGAGAGGTGGCTGGTGGTCCCCGTCGGGTTCACCAGCACCAGTCGTTCGACCAATTCCGGCCGTCGCACCGCCACATTCACCGCATATGAGGCCCCCAACGCGCTGCCGATGATGTGCGCCGGATGCCCCACCACATCCTCCAGAAAATCATGCAGCAGATCGGCGTACAGGCTACCGCGGTACGGAATGTCCGGTTTCTCCGAGATGCCGTACCCCAACAAATCCAGCGCATACACCGTGTGCGTATTGGCCAACTCGGGGAACACCTTGCGCCATTCCCACGCGGACGCGCCGGCGTTCGGGTTATGCACCAGCACCACCGGCGGGCCCTGGCCGAGGCGATAAAACGCGACGCGTCCGTACACCCAATCATAGTAGGCGATATCGCCCGGCAGCGGTTGCTCCATCTTCCCCGCGCGGGCGGCGACAATGGCGTTCACCGCCGCCGGCACCGCCACCGCGCCCGCCGCCCATAAAATGCCCTTCACCGTTCGCTCCATGCTTCCACCCTCCCGGCCGCACGCCGTACCGACACTCTGACAGCTATACCCGAAGCATTCCCCCGCTGCGGCAGATGCAGCGCGCGCGCTTGTGCCATTCCTCACACTGCCATCTCATGCGCACACAACCAGCAGTACAACCGCTGGCAGGATTGCACGTATTTCGGCATAATAGGGGAAACGCCTGATACTCAAGCAACAACACCTTACACACCAACGCATCGCTGTCTTGATATAAATTTTTATCAGCTCGGAGAGATACTATGAGCTTCCGATTTCGAGTTTTGATCCTTGCAGTGCTCGTGCTGGGTTGCCATGCCTGGGCTTCCGCTAAGCTCCCGCTGTTCACCGAGTGTATCGATGGAATTAATGCTTATTTTCTGCCACCGCATCGTTGTGAGGTCGGTGGGGGGCCAATCACGGTCTATTATCGATTTCGTAGAATAAGTGGCGGAAAAAGTTACCAGGAAATTCCGCCCGGAACAGTAACCATTACCTGTACTGGCGGCGCAAAACACATCACAACGACGCTGAAAGTCGTCAGTCTGCAGGAACAGCATTATTCGCCGGAGCAGGCGTTCTCTTTTTGTTTGCCAAAACAGCCGGGAATCTACGACTATGTGGTGACCGTACGTGTGCCCGACCCGGACGACCCAAAGCATGTCTGGACGTTAAGCTCACCTCCCCAAAAGGTGACGGTGTTTTCCGTGCTCAAGCGGACGACGATGTCAATCGGTCCGGAGGGCGGCACGATCACCTCGACTGCGTATCCCGATTGCCCGCAGATTACCTTCCATCAAGGGGACCTGTTGGGGACAGCCAAATGCACGCTGGAAGTGCTCTCGGATCGACCCTTTCCGCCTAAGAATATCGCGATCATCTTGATCGGCAAAACGGTCTACCTGCACATGGTGGGCGCACGCTTGCGCGAGGGGCGGACCCTTGAAATCGCGCTGCCGTTTCCGAAACGCCCCAAATACCCTCATCGTGTTCATGGGCTGTTTATGTGTCCGGGCTTCTACAGCTGGGAGTTTCCACCGCAATGGCAGTGCTGCTATGATACTCACATGCGGTATGTCACTAGCATACCCACCATGACAGACGAGGGGCGCAGGCAGGAAGGTATTGTGGATGACCCAACGCAGCAGGACTTTGCCTTTTACGTTGGCTTCGAGTTGTGGGGCGAAGATCGGTAGCGACAAACCTCACTGCGTTCGATCCCTTCCACACCGTGCTGTTGTCGCAAAGCCTACCTATTGGACGTAGCACCGTTTGGAAGCCGCTGGAGGGCCGCAGCCCGGAGTCGCGCTCAGCCTGCCGCTGGAGGCAAGTCCGGG
>DASXVL010000395.1:0-5263 GCA_036504255.1 Armatimonadota bacterium
CACGAGAGCGCCTGAGCGTACCCCACTTGGCACCCGGCACCCTTTCGCAGCACGGATACGGTGGCACGACAGGCGCGCCACAGCGGGCGCGCGCTACAGACGCTCATCCCTCCAGCAACGCCGGAGGCTTGATTTTGTGTACCGCTCACAGCGGTGTACTGATACTTGGTAATGCGCCTCGTCAGTGATCCCATCCAGGCTGTTGTTCCCGGACGGGGATAGGGCACCCACGCACGAGGGCATTCATCTGCCCATATTACTTCGCCTGCGCCTGCCACCAGGCAGCCCAACGCGCGCCGTCCTGGCCGAAGCGTTGGCCGGTGATGGCGGTCAACGCCTTGCCCGCCTTCCCGCCGAACACGTACAGGTTGGCGTCCTGCAGGCAGGCGATCAACGGTGCGATGGCGCGGGGCTCCTTGATCTCTCCCAGCACCCACGCCGCGTACGCACGCGATGGCGCGTCGGCGTCGTGCAACATGGCGAGCAGCGCGTCCACCGCACGGGGGTCTTTGCTGTTGCCCAACGCCATGGCCGCACTTTTCGACACCCAGTGGTCATTATCCCGCAACGCCGCGATGAGCGGCTTGAGCGCACGCGGGCTGTAGAAATCATGAAACGCCCACGCGGCCTGCCTGCGTACCTTGACGTCCTGGTTCTGTAATGCGGCGATGAGCGACGCCACCTCGGCGTTCAGCAAAGCCGCCGCCCGCGGGTCATGAAACTTCGCCAGCGCCCCCGCGACGGAGGCACGCACGCCGCCGTTGTTATCATGCATCGCGGCGAGCAACGGCTCCACTGCGCGCGGGTCCAGCATCTTCCCCAACGCCCACGCCGCCCACCAACGCGATTCCGCGTCGGCCACTTTCAACTGGGCGATCAGCGGAGCGACCGCGCGTGGATCATTAATTTTCGCCAGCGTGATGGCCGCTCTCCGGCGCATCCAGTCATCGGGGTCCTGCAACGCCGCAATGAGCGGCATTACCGCGCGGGGGTCCTTGATCTCCTCAAACGCCATAGCCGCACGCGCCCGGACGTACTGGTCGGTGTCCGTCAGCGCGACCAGCAGCGGTTCCACTGCACGAGGACCACCTATCTCCCCCAGCGCCCCTGCCGCCGACCGACGGACATCGGCGTCGGCATCCCGCAACGTGACGATTAGCGCCTCCACCGCACGTGGGTCGCCGCTCTTCCCCAGTGCCTCGGCCGCCGCCGCGCGCACCTGCGCATCGGCATCCTGCAACGCGGCCAGCAGCGGCATCACTGCATGCGGGTCCTTGATTTTCGCCAATGCCATGGCCGCACTCGCCCGTACATCCACATTGGTGTCCGTCAACGCGACCAGCAGCGGGTCTACTGCCCGTGGGTCACCGATGACCCCCTGCGCCCCGGCGGCCGCCACGCGCACTTCCTCATTGGCGTCCTTGAGCGCCAGATTCAGCGCGTCCACCGCCCGTGGGTCGCCGATGGCCCCCAATGCGTGCGCCACCGATTTGCGCACATCGGCGTCGGCGTCGCGTAGCGTGACGATCAGCGGCTCCACCGCGTACGGGTCGCCGATTCTCTCCAGCGTCGATGCCGCGTTCCCGCGCATTTTGGCATCGACGTCGTGCAGCAGCACGATCATCTGTGTCGTGATGCGGGAGTCTGTGAAAAATTGTAGTGCCGATACCGCGCTTCGGCGTGTGTTGAGGTCGGCGCTCTTCACCGCCGCGAGTAGCGGTTCTACCACCCGCGGGTCACCGATGCGACCCAGCGCCTGTGCCGCGTTCGCGCGCACGGTGTCGTCGGCGTCGCGTAACGCGCCGAACAACGAGTTCACGGCGCGCGGGTCGCCGATAGCCCCCAGCGCCTGCGCCACCGTCCGGCGCACATCGCTGTCCGTATCACGCAACATGCCGCACAACGGGTCCACGGCGCGTGGTTTGCCGATCTCCCCCAACGCCGAGACCGCGACCCAGCGCACAGACGCATTGGTATCCTTCAAGGTGGCAAGCAGCGCTTCCACCGCACGTGGGTCGCCGATCCCACCCAACGCCCCTGCCGCCGACCGACGGACATCGGCGTCGGTATCCCGCAACGTGACGATGAGCGCTTCCACCGCGCGTGGATCCCTGCAACCGCCCAGCGCCTCTGCCGCGCTCATGCGCACATTGGCGTCAGCGTCATGCAACGTGACAAGCAACGGCTCCACCGCACGTTTGTCGCCGATGGACCCCAGCGCCAATGCCGCCGACCTGCGCACATGGGCGTCCGTATCCCGCAACAGGGCGATCAGCGATGCTACCGCACGTGGTTCTCTGCGACCCACCACAGCCTCTGCCGCCACCGCGCGCGCATTGGCGTCCGTCAATGCGGCAAACAACGCGTCCACCGCGCGGGCACCGAGATGCACCATTCCGGCGACTGCTTCGCCGCGCACGGCATCATCCTTATCGCCGAGCGCGTGAATGTTGCGGCTTACCGTCTGCGCCACGGATTCTCCCTCGCCCTGCGCGCGCGCGTCGCTGCAGGGGAGCAGCACACACGCAACCAGTACCGCCAGCACGGCCAGCGACCACAGGTTCCACGCCGTGTGGCGTGTTCGGCAAAGGCTCATCACGCTTTTCTCCTCCATGCAGAAAAAGCTAACAAATATAATTATATCATGGCTTGGTTTGCGAAGGAAAGTCTCATCGAGCGTTTGTTTCGCTCAAAAAGGAAAGCCCTGCCTTCCGTGTCGAACTAAACTGGAAGCAGATCCAGCGGATGGAGTACATGACGCGCAGATGACTACACGATTTTTCCTGACCGCCGCGCTCATCCTCACCGTCGCGGCGCGCCTCGTCGCGGCGGATAATGCGTTCACGCGCAGCGTGACCGGCGTCACCCTGACCATTCCGGCAGAGCAACGGTACGTGCGCGTGGGCACGACGGTCACCGCCAGTCTTACGCTGCGCGGCACGACGCCGTTCATTCCCAGCAACGGGCTGGGGCGCATCACCATCATGCGCGCGGAGGGGTTGAACGCGCCCCTGCACGCGGTGTTGACGTTGCTTATTCCCCCGCGCGAGCGGGCGCCGTATCCGCCGGTGACGCTGCGCCTGCCGGGCACGCCGGGGAATTATATCTACGCGGCCGCCGTGCGCGTGCACACCGCAACGAAGGACACGCGCGCGTTGCTCTCCGCACCCGTGCTTGTGAATGCCTACCAACCGACGCGCGTGCTCGCCAGCCTCACGGTGGCGCTGGGCCCGGCGGGCGGCACCATCAGCGTGCCGGGGTATCCCAACGCCCCCTGCCTGGAGTTCGCCCCCGGCGCGTTACGCGGGGCGGGGAAGGTGCGGCTGGAGGTGCTCTCCACGCTGCCCATTCCCCCTGCTAATCCGCTGGTCAAGCTCTGGGGTTCGCCGCTTAACGTCCGCATCATCGGCACTACGGTCGCGCCCAACGCCCGGCTCATCGTTCACTCGTCGGCCCGCTCCTCCGCCGCACGCATCGTCATCGCCGGTTTTCTCAACCATGGCGACTGGATGGTGGACGTCGCCGGCACGGGGAAGCTGGGCTACGCCTACTGCCCGCTGCTCTCCCCCTACGCCGGCGCGCTGGGCGAACACCCCGCCGAGCCGCTCACCATCGCCGCCTTCACCTCGCCCAAGCCCACCCGCACGGCGCGTTGAACGCCCACGCGGGAATCATCGCTTTTTCGGGGAAGTAGCGCGGTGTGGTAGTCCAGAACCAGCGCGCCCTCGCTAACATTACAAAAAGAATCATTAATTCGCAAAATGTGACGGGTTTTCGTGCGTGTGACGGGTTGTGACGGGTTTCCCGGGTTTTTACTCTCCGCGAGGTAGTGCTAGTAAAAAAACTCGGAAATCTCAGTACTTGAGCGTGAAACCCGTCACAGAAGGGCCCTAACCCGTCACATTTTACGAAAGAAAGATTCTTTTTATCGTATTAGTTATGGTACGTCGTTACGGTCTTTTTCCGCCCCATATGCCCCTTTCACCCCCTGGAACGAAACCGAGAATGCGCTGCGGAGGCGATGGGGCAACAGCACTGTCTGGACATGGCTCAAGCCCGGCCGATCTCTTCCAGCGGGAAATGTACCGACGTCAGTTGGGTGCACCGGTCGCGTATCGTCAAAGCTGAGTACGCTGATATCTTCGGGCACGCGGTGCATTATTGCGCCGTACGCGTGGCAAGTCCTGGTTTTTCCGCACCCCGCCGGGTGAAAGCGGGTGGCGGGACGGCGCTCCGGCCACACTGCGCACGCTGGGCAATGAATCCCTTGTCACCCTCGCCGAAAATGCGTACAATCCATATAGTCGCGGTATGCTGCCCTCCTGGAGGTCTGACGAGATGTGGAAGATGTTGCGTGTCCTGCTCCCTGCGCTCTCTATGCTCTATGTGGCCGCGTGTTGGGCCGCGCCAGACCCGACCATCGTCTACGGGCTCGTGAAGGGCACGGTGGCGTATGACGGCGCCGGACCGGTTAGGAATGTGCCGGTCACCGTGGTGGCCACCGCCGGCGAACCGCTCACGCTCACCACGGATAATACCGGTACTTTTACCGGCATGGTGCCCGTGGGGCGCGCTACGGCGCTGGCGGAAGGCAATACGGTCACCTTCGATGTCAAGGCGGGGCAGGTGAATAGTGTCAGCCTGCTGATCGTGCCGGCGCGCGGCATCCTCATTAAAGCGCTCAATGCCGATAATACCCCCTACGTCAACTCCTTCCTGACCGGCGCAACGCGCGAGGCGAACGGCGCGCCGCGCTTTCTGAATGCGCGCTCGTTGGGCAACGGGCGTTATTGGTTCCCCGACGTGTCGGGGAGTGTGACGGAATTCGCGGTCAGCGCGTCAATTCCCGGCACCTACTTCTCCGGCATCTATTTCCAGCATTGGAGCTTTCCCGAGTTTGCCGAGCTGCGCAAGCTGGGCATCATCGTGCCAAAGGCCGTGCACGTCACGCTGCCCATTACCGATGAGACCGGCGTCCGGCTCTCCGGCCTGGCGTTGCAAGGACGACTGTCCAGCATCAGCCCCGACCCGTTCAGTTTCTGGGCCAACACCCCGCGCGAGCCGACCTGGCGCGATGCCGACCTGCAATGGATCGTGAAGCCGACCCTCGCGACCGACGGGGACGGGTGCCTCGATTTGGGCAATCTCGCGCCGCAACGCTACGCCTTGAGCCTCGCCAGCGCCGACGCGGATGGCGACTTCGTCCCGTTCGAAGTGAAGAGCGACGGCACGGTGACACTGCAAGCGTATGCCCTGCACCCGT
>DASXVL010000396.1:0-1680 GCA_036504255.1 Armatimonadota bacterium
CGATCATGCGCCCGCGCTGTGGTTCGACGGCAAGAAGACGATCTATCATTTTCAAGGTCTTGCGGTGACTGGAACGTGGGGCAGCCTTGCCACGATTCTGCGCACCTCAGACGACAACGGCGTCAGTTGGAGCAAAGCGCGTATTATCATGCCGGAGCACGGCTTACGCCATCAACCTGTGGAGACGGTATTCCGCACTCGCGAAGGATTCATTGTACTGCCTGCCGATGCGGTCACCGGGTCCAACGGCGGCACTGCGCTGCACATCAGTCGCGACAACGGCCGTACGTGGGAAGATGCTGGCGGGACCATCGCCGGCATACACGCGGGCGTAACGCAGTTGAAGGATGGGCGCCTGCTGGCGTTCGGGCGCGGTCAGAACGTCGACGGCATGATGCCCAAGAGCGTCTCCAGCGATATGGGCAAGACCTGGACATCCACAGCCAGTCTGTTTCAACCGATCAGCGGAGGCCAGCGCCTGGTACTGCTGCGCCTGAAGGAAGGCCCACTGTTCTTTGCTGCATTTGCGACGAACATGCCGCTGACAGACGCATCAGGCAAGCAGCGTCCGGTTTCTGGGCTATACGCTGCACTGTCGTTCGACGAAGGCGAAACCTGGACGACGCGCCGCCTGATTTCGGATGACGGACCGGGCAGGGAAGTGGAAACCACGGACGCCGGACGCTTCACCATGAGCTTCAGTACGGCGGAGCCGAAAGGCTACATGTCGGTCTGCCAGTCGCTCGACGGGACCATCCATCTGATCAGCAGCAAGCAGCACTACGCATTCAATCTGGCCTGGCTAAAAACGCCGCCACCGGCGAGGTGAGCCCACTCTACTTACTGGTGCTGGTCCAGAACGTGGCCGTCTGCCCGGGTTCGAGACGATAGCGCTTCAAACCGTGCGGGTGCGGTGGCGTCAACTCGCGCAAGGGAACCGAGGAAGATAGCGGCACCAGGATTTCGCCCTCGCAACCGGCCGGTAGTGTTACGCGGATCTCGTGGCCGTCTCTCTCGGCGCGAGCAGCGAATGGGATGGGGCCGAGCACGGTTTGGGCGGTCAGGCTCAATTGCCCGAGGTTGCCAAGTTGCGGGCGGATCTGGCAGCGTGTGAAGCCGGGGGCTGTGGCGCGGATGCCGGCGATATCCATGAAGAGGACGTACAGCGGGGCCAGCGCCGAGTGACTCCATTGCGCTGTGGAATCCGAGCGGACGGTCCAGTTTTCCTGCAGGGTGTTGTTGAGGGTCACCGACGGCATGACGGCCCAACGCTGCCGCAGATCCTGGATGACGACGCCGGCGCGGCCCAGTTTGCAGAGCGCCCAGTAACGCCAACCGGCGTTGCAGGGATAGGACAGTCCCATCTCGGCCGGACATTCGGCGAGAGCCGTCAAAGCCGCCTGAACGTCACCACCGGGACACTGATCGAACAAAATCGATGTTGCCAGCGAGCGGTCGCACAGGCGCGTGGACTTCTCCTCGGCGGCCCACGGAAGATTTGCGGTGAACAGCTTGCGCTGCGGATCCCAGAAACGGTGTACCACGGCAGCTAGAATCGAGGCGCTCAAACGGCGGTATTCCCTGGCGCGACTGGATTCTCCGAGAACTTCGGCAATGGGCGCCAGTGCGTGGGCAAGCATCGCCGCCACATAGAGGTTAAACGAGCAGGTCTTGTGCCGC
>DASXVL010000397.1:0-3510 GCA_036504255.1 Armatimonadota bacterium
CCCATGTGCGATCTCCGTGTAGAATTTCGCCCTTTCAGGGCAATATGGCTCGGGGAATACCTGTCCCAGGGCGTTGCCCTGGGCTGACGAAGTGTAGCCCTTCGGGCTGTCAGGCATCCGGAATTCACCCCCCAAAAAACCAACAACAATAGATAAGCTTCCTGTGGAAGCTTATGACGCCACTCCGTTGAACTACACTGCGTGGCTTACTATGTACAACTATCCCCATCCCTGCGCTGTTAGCGTCCCTGCCCTCCCCCGCCACCGCGACCGCCGCCCCCCGGGCCGAACACGCCGATTCTGGGCCCGCCGCCGCTGGGCGGATAGCCGGCGAGGACGATGGTCTCGCCCGGCTGCACGCCTTTGAGGATCTCCGTGTTCGTGTCGTCCGAGATGCCGATGACCACCTGGCGCGCCACGAATTGCTTCCCCTGCGCCACATAGACTACCGGGGTCGTCCCGACGTACTTGATGGCCTCGATGGGGACGGCGACAACGTCCCGGTGCTCGCTCACTACGATGTTGGTGGTGGCGCTCATCGACGGTTTCAGCAAGCCCTGGGGGTTGGCCAGCGCGACGGTTGTGTCGTAGGTCACCACATTTTGCTGGATGGTGCCGCCGGCGGCGATCTTCACCACGTGGCCGGGGAATTCTTTGTTCGGATAGGCGTCGACCGTCACCGTGGCCGGCTGGCCGATGCGGACGCCGCCGATATCGGTTTCATCGACAAAGGCATTCACCTGCAGGCGGTCCAGGTTCACCACGGTAACCAGGGTCGGCGCCGAGAGCCCGGCGGCCACGGTTTCGCCTTGCTGCGTACTGAGCGTGGTGATGGTGCCGGAGATGGGGGTGCGGATGATGGTCTTGTTATACTGGGCTTGCCAGTAGGCGACGTTGGCCTGCGCCTGCGCCACGCCGGCGCGCGCCGCGGCGACCTGCTGCGCCTTGATGGTGTTCTGCGCCGTCTCCGAGCGGGCCGAGGCCAGGATGGCGCGGGCATTTTGGATCGCCGCCTGATCGGTCTGCAGCGCGGTCGCCGTCCGCGTGCGGGCCAACGCCAGGTTCTGCTGCGCCGTGTCGAGCTGCGCGGCGGCGACATTCGCTTGCGCGCGGGCGTTGTCAACATCCTGCCGGGCGACATACCCCTTGGCCAGCAGTTGCTCTTCGCGACCGAGGAAGATCTCGGCGTTTTTGTAAGTGGCCTGCGCCTGGTTGACGGTCGCCTGCGCCGCGCGCACCTGGGCGCCGGCGGTGCGCGCATCCTGATTGTAGGTGGCCTCCGCGGACGCCAGTCCCGCCTGCGCTTTGTTGATATCCGTGGTGACCGTGGTGCGTTGCAAGCCGACGCCGCTCACCTGTTGGTCATAGGCCAATTGCGCGGAATGCAAGGCGGCTTCCGCCTGGTTATACTGGGCGACGACATCCGGCAAATCCAGCACCGCGATCACCTGTCCGGCCTTCACCTTCGTGCCGATATCGACGTAAAGGTCCTTGATGCGCCCGGTGATCTGCGAGCCGATGTTCACCTCCGCGCCGGTTTGCGCGTCGACCGTGCCGGTGGCGGAGATGCGCTGAATGATGGTGGCGCGCCCCACCTGCGCGGTGACCACGCCGCTGTTCGTATTATTCCGCCGCGCACGCACGATGGAGGCGATGATGAGCACGACGGCCAGCACGACCACGCCCCCGATGATGGCGGCAATCACGCGCTGCCGGCGAATTTTTCCGCGGCGCACCGCCGCGGCGTCAGTATTATTTAACGGCGCATCCATTAGCCGTGCCTTCCTTCCCTAGGGCGTTCCGCCGACGGCATGCTCGAACTGCGCCCGGGCAATGCTCAATCCGTAGCGCGCGGAGAAGACATCCACCTGCGCCTTGAGCAAGGCGGCCTGCGCATCGATCACGTTGAGAAAGATGCCGATGCCGGCGGTGTAGCTGCCCACGGCGGCATCCAGGTTGGCCTGCGCGCTGGTCACCTCGACCTGCGCGGACGCCAGTTGCGCCAGCGCGGCGATGATCGTCAGTCGCGCCTGCACCACCTCGCTGGTGATGGTTTGCTTATCGGTGTAGAGGGTTTCTTCGGCCACGGTCACCTGCGCCCGCGCCGTTTCCACGGCGCCGGATGTCGCGCCGGCATCGAAGAAATTCCACTGCACGCCGAGCAGCAAGGCCCAGGAGCGCTGCTGCCCGACCGCCGTCGCCCCCGGGTTCGGCGTATAGTTGGCAGAGGCGACCAGCGCCGGCAGGTTGCCCGTGCGGGCCGCCTTGTGGTTGGCCTCCGCCGCCAGCAGTTGCGCGGTATCCCGGCGGACTTCCGGTCGCTGCGCCAGCGCCAGCTTCACCGCCTGCTCTTCCGTCAGCACGGGGATGTCCGGTTCCGTCGCTTCCGCGATGTGCAGCGGGCTGCGGATGTCCACCCCCATGGCGGTGTTCAGGTTGACGCGGGCCAGGTTGGCGGTGTTTTGCGCGGTGATCAAATCCACCTGCGCCGAGGCCGCCGCCACCTGCGCCGTCAGCACCGCCGTGTGCGGGGCCACCCCCGCCGCCTCCTGCGCCTCCGTCTGCGCCACGTGCGCTTGCTGTTGCGCCAGGTTTTTCGTGAACACATCCACCAGGTGTTGGTCTTGCAGCAATGTGTAGTACGCCTGCTTGACGTTCAATACCACGTCCGCGCTGGCGCCGGTCAAGTTCTGCACGCCGGCGGCGCGCAATTCCTTCGCCTGCCGCACCAGTTCCGGCGTCCGCCCGAAATTGTACACAAGCTGGCTGCCGCTGAAGACATATTGCGTGTGCCCATTCCCGCCGCCCCCGGCCACCTGGGTGGAAGACGAGGCCGACAACCCGGGCAGCAGCCCCGCGCGCGCCTGCGTCACCGCCCCGCTTTCCGCCATAATCTGCGCCTGCGCCTGCCGGATGGTGGGCTGATTTTGCCGTGCCAGCGCGAGGCAATCGGCCAGCGTCAGCACGCGCTCCGCCGGGATGAACACCGGCTGCCGCACCGCGCCGGCAGTCTCCGCACCCACCGTGCCGCAGCAGAGCAGCAATCCGATGGCGACCCACAGCACGACGCGCGTGAAAGTCACGGCATGCTCGCCCCTACAGTTGCCAGCAGAACTCCGAGAAAGTGATATCCGCACGGACATATCATATCTCGCCCAGGCGGCGGAATATCGTCAGGTTCGGGAACAAGCTTGGCGGACTTCTCGCGCGTAATGCGGCGTCCGGGGGAGGGGTGGTAGCAGAGAATTTACAGGATGGGGAGGATAGGCAGGGAAGAATTGGTGGGGGGACAGAAGAATGTCGCGTGAATTGCTCGACTCCCTGGAGTTTAGCCCTTTTGGTAATGAAACGGGTTGATGGGCGATCTCTAAAATGCCCCGAAGGGGCCGAATTCGTCAGCCCAGGGCCACGCCCTCACCCTTCTACACATTTTGTCAGTCCCTCTTCACCCCCCGATGAATCGGGGGGCTAACACTGCGCCCCATGAATGGGGCTGAATTCACCAACAGA
>DASXVL010000398.1:0-11474 GCA_036504255.1 Armatimonadota bacterium
GCTGCGCCTCGACGTGCAGGCAGAAGTGCTGAGCCACCTGGAAGACACCGCCGCCTGCGTCGTCGCCGAGGAAGGCAAGAGCGATGACGAAGCGGCAGACTTCGCCGCGCGTACCTTCGGCTCGCCGGTGGACCTCGCCGACACCATGCGTGACGCCAACCGCGCCCGTATGAAAACCCGCGCCCTCCTCCGCCTTGCGGTACGGGCGTTGCTCATCCCGGCGGCGCTGGTGCTGGCGGTGTATTTGGGGTATGGGCGGCTGGTACGGGTGCAAGGAGTCTACCTGCAGATATTCCCTCTTGTTGCGAACACTCAAGAGCGCCCCGATATACCGAAATTACCCAGGCTCGAACTGCCGAGCACGCGGCAACGCCGGGGGGCGCGGGAGGCCGCGGTGGAGCGCATGCGCGGGACATGGGATAACCTCGACAACTTGCATGCGTTATGGGAGCAACATCGGCAAGACCCTGATGCGCGCGCTTACTATGCCTATTATACGAATTTCATCGCGCTGCCTTACGAGCCTCCCGCGTACCTGATTGACCCCTCCGCCAGATCAAAGAAGGAGATGGCACGTGAAAGATCTGAGTCTCATTATCCCGGTGAGGCGGTTGATCTGAAAAGCGAGACGCAGCAGGGGACGCGGATTGACCCGAGCAATGCGCTTTACCACTACAAACTCGCAGCCTATTATTTAGACCGAGGCATCTACGCACAGGCCGAGCAGGCCCCTCGTCCCGGCGTGCAGCGTGTTGACATCGTGATGGACCCGCAGATGATGGAACGGGGCATTGCAGAGTTTCGCGCCGGGCTGCGCCAGTCCACCCTGCGCTTCTATGCGCGGGATATGCTGCAGAAACGGCTGGCCTTGTTGCCAGCATCACGCTACACGGAGGATTATCTCGAACGCACGACGTGCGCTGGACGCGAGCTGTTCCCGCAATTTGGTCATATCCGCAGGTTGCTGCGCAAAGTGTCCGGCTGTGCGCGTGTGCTCATCGCGCAGGGGCGTCTCGCAGAGGCGAACACGCTGCTGCGTGCGTGGAAACCCTTCAACGCGCAACTGACCGCGGGCTCGGATTCCTTCATCTTAGTAGTGGTAACCAATGCTTTAGCCACCGAGATGGCGCAAGCATCGGCAGACGCCTATCGCCGATTGGGACAGCAGGCGCAGGCACAGCGGACGCTGGATGAGTTAGCTCGGTTTACCGCCCCGGTTGCGGCGTGGAAAACGCACCGTCGTCAAGAAACAGCGCAAGCCAAAATTCACAATTACTTTGATGACATGTCCGGTGCGCCGAATAGTCAGGCGCGCTCCGGTCTTGATCCCCATGCCCGCTATGGTTCCGTGCTCGCCGCCACCATATCCGCATTCTCACCGGTGACGCGAAATCCGGAGGCGGTGGACGCGATGGCGACCTTAGCGCGGCACGAACGGATTTTCATCACGGAGGCGCTGGTGTCGCTGCTGATGGTGGTGCTCACGCTGGCGCTGCTCTGGCATGCGCTGCGTGGAGCCTACCTGCTGCTGGCGGCGCGGGGCAAGGTGATGGCGCCGCTGCTGTTGCTGCCGCCCTGGCCGGTGACGGCAAAGATCCTGGGGCTGGGCGTGGTGTTGCCGGTCGGCGTGTACCTGCTGTATGCGCAGACCCCGCAACTCTCCGGGCAATTCGAGAGCTATCGCGTGCTCGTCTGGCGAGTCAGCTGCGAGAGCGGCGTGCTGCTGATTTCCTTGCTCGCGCTCCCGGCGCTGTTGGCCACGCAGTACCTGCGGCGGCGCTGCCTGGCGCTGGGCCTGCCACCGCTGCTCACCCCGGAGGAGCGCCGTGAGCGGCGGCGTGTCGTACGGGTCATCAGCGTATACGTAGGCTGGTGCGGGCTCGTAGCCGCGCTCGGCTATGTCTATCAGGCATCGGGCTCCAGCCTGCTGTCCTTTCTGCTGCCACTCGCGCTCTCGGCCATCCTGCTGATCATCATCATCCGCTGGCACCGAGCGCATATGCAGCCACGCCCCGCGCAACTCGTGCCCACCAGCCTCACCTTCCGTGGCACCATGTCCCGCTCGCTGGTCCCCGTTTACGCACTGGCGGTCATACTGCTCGCTGCCGTGCAGCCGTATCTCAAGGAGCAGGAAGCCCACTGGTTAGCGCAAGATCGCCTGTTCCTCATCCGCGATCAGTTCAACGGGATCACCCCACTGGAGGGAAGACTGGCACGCACCCTCCAGCACGACATGCTGCAGCAGGCGGAGGCGATGCATTTTCTGGAGGCGGGGCGATAGTACGGCCCCCTGGGAACGCCAATCTCCCGATTGGCATTCTTCGTAGCGCCAATCGGGAGATTGGCGTTCCCAGGGAGAAAAATCACTGACCACACAAGGAGAACCGTATGGCGAATGAACGGTTACGCGAGATTGCCGAGCAAGTGACCAGCGGGCTCAGTGACGACCCGGAGCTGCGCCTCGACGTGCAGGCGGAAGTCTTGAGCCACCTGGAAGACACCGCCGCGTGCGTCGTCGCCGAGGAGGGGAAGAGCGACGACGAAGCAGCCGACTTCGCCGCCCGTACCTTCGGCTCGCCCGTGGACCTTGCCGATACCCTGCGTGACGCTAACCGTGCGCGCATGAAAACGCGCGCCCTTCTTCGCCTCGCCGCCCGCGCCTTGCTCATTCCGGCGGCGGTGCTGCTGGCGGTATATTTGGGGTATGGGGGACTGGTGCGGCTGCAAGGGGTGCTGCAATCACTCGATGCACTGGGAGCATCTGGTTCCAGCAGTAGCACATTTTTCACGCAACACGAAAACTTCCGCCTGCCGAAATTGCCCACATTCGAGCTGCCGCGTGCACGGCAACGTCGGGAAGTACGGGAGGCCGCGCTGGAGCGCATGCGCGGCTTACCCTCCAAAGCTGACCGCCTGCGCGCATTGTGGGCGGAACATCGGCAAGACGCCGATGCGCGCGTCTATTATGCGTACTACGCGGATTTCTTCTCGGCATCCTCAAACCGCTATATCCCGTTCGACCCCAATACCGACAAACAACCGCCGTCGCGGCAAGCATTGATGCGCATGAATCCCGTGCGCAACTATGACTTTGAGCGGGCTATGCGCCAGGGTATGCGGGTAGACCCGACCAATGCACTGTACCACTATAAATTGGCGGCCTATTATCTCGATCAAGGCATCTACGCACAGGCGGAACAGCATCCTCATCACGGCGAGAAGCGCTATGACGTGGTGATGAATCCACAACTGATGGAACTGGGCATCGCGGAGTTTCGCGCCGGGCTGCGTTTGCCTACCCTGCGCTGCTACACCATGGAGATGGTGGCAAAACGGCTGGCGTTGCTGCCATCATCACGCTACACGGAGGGTTATCTCGACCGTACTATGTGTGTGGCGTCCGAACTGTTACCGTATTTGGGGCAATTCCGTGCGCTGGCGCAAAAGGTGCCTGGCTGCGCGCGCGTGCTCATCGCCCAGGGACGTCTCAGCGAGGCGGACACCCTGCTGCGCGCCTGGAAGCCCTTTAGCGCGCAATGCGCCGCGGGGTCAAATCTCGTCATGTCACTGCTGGCGGCAGAGGCCTTCGCCGGCATGATGGCGAGGGAGTCGGCGGAAAGCTATCGCCAATTGGGGCGAACGGTGCAAGCACAGCGGACGTTGGAGGAATTAGCACGCTTTTCCGCCTCGGTTGAGGCGTGGAAAACGCAGCAAAACGCAGCCGGTGAACCGAACAGCCCGTCGCGGCCGGGCGTTGACCCCCATGCCCGTTACGGGTCTGCCCTTGCCGCATCATTGTATTGGCCTGGTACAAGTGCTCAATATGCGTTGGCTGAGCTGGTGCCCTTGCATCGGCACGAACGCATGCTGATTACGGAGGCGCTCGTGTCGCTGCTGATGGTCGTGCTGACATTGGCGCTGCTCTGGCATGCGCTGTGCGGGGCCTATCTGCTACTGATGGCGCGGGGCAGGGCGATGCCGCCGTTACTGCTGCTGCCACCCTGGCCGGTGACGGCGAAGATCCTGGGGCTGGGCGTGGTGGCGCCGGTCGGCGTGTACCTGCTGTATCTGCAGATGCCGCAGCTCTCCGGGCAATTCGAAAGTCTCGCAATGCTTTGTTGGCGTGTCGCGGTCGAACTCGGCGTGCTGCTAATCGTGCTACTCACACTGCCGACGGCGCTGGCGACACGGTACCTGCGGCGGCGCTGTCTGGCGTTGGGCCTGCCCCCCGTGCCCATGGAGACGGAACGCCGTGAGCGATGGCGGGTCACGCTGCTCATCGGCGGCGCAGGCGTGGGCTGGTGCGGGCTCGTGGGCGCGGGCGTCTATTTCTATCAGTCCTTACAATATAGCAGGCTCTACGCGTTGCTACCGTTCATCCTCGCGGCCGCCCTGCTGGTGCTCGTCATCAAGGAGTACGAGACACTGCGAATCCCACTGATTCGCCAACGCCGGGCGCAACCTCGACCGCACGCCGCGCAACTCGCGCCCACCACCCTCACCTTCCGCGGCACCATGTCGCGTTCGCTGCTCCCGGTGTACGCGCTGGCGGTCGTGCTGCTCGCCGCCGTGCAGCCGTATCTCAAGCAGCAGGAAGCCCACTGGCTGGCGCAAGATCGCCTCTTCCTCATCCGCGATCAGTTCAACGGGATCACCCCGCTGGAGGGCAGACTGGCGCGCACGCTCCAGCACGACATGCTGCAGCAGGCGGAGGCGATGCATTTTCTGGAGGCAGGGCGATAGAGCGCCCCCCTGGGAACGCCAATCTCCTGATTGGCATTCTTCATAGCGCCAATCAGGAGATTGGCGTTCCCAGGGGGTATCCACCAACGTTGCGGAGAATCAATGACCACACAAGGAGAACCGTATGGCGGATGAACGGTTACGCGAGATTGCCGAGCAAGTGACCAGTGGGCTGTGTGACGATCCGGAGCTGCGCCTTGATGTGCAAGCGGAGGTCTTGAGCCACCTGAAGGACACCGCGCGCGTCGTGGCTGAAGAAGGCAAAAGCAACGACGAAGCGGCAGACTTCGCCGTGCGCACCTTCGGCTCGCCCGTGGAGCTCGCCGACAGCCTGCGCGAGGCCAACCGCCCCCGCATGAAAACGCGCGCCCTCCTCCGCCTCGCTGCGCGTGCCTTGCTCATTCCGGCGGCAGTACTGCTGGCGGTGTTGCTGGGGTATGGGGGACTCGCGCGGCTGCAAGTACTGATGCACCCTCTCTATGCGCTGTTAGATCGGCCTGTCTATGATTCCGACCCGGGCGATTCAATCCTTGGCGTTCGCCTGCCGACATTACCTGCGCTTGAGCTGCCGAGCACGCGACAACACCGGGAGGCGCAAGAGGCCATGTTGGAGCGCATGCGTGGAAAGCCGGCGAATACTGATGATTTGCGGGCGGTCTGGGTCGCGCACCAACATGACGTTGATGCGGCCGAGTACTTCGCGTACTATGCCGCGTTCCTCAGCCCAAAGTCTAATAGACCTTCATACCCATCCATCGATGAGAAAACAGGGAAGCCGTTACCAGGGCAGACGCCTGATCCGCACACAGCAGCGGATTTTCGTGACCCGGCGTATGAACACGAGATGCGGTTGGGCATGCGGATAGATCCTACCAATGCATGTTATCACTATAAACTCGCGAGCTATTTCTTGGAGCGTGGGATCTATGCACAAGAGGAACAAACTACCGAAAAAGGGGTGCAGAAGCGCGATTATGTCCTGAATCAGCAGTACCTAGACCTGGGGTTGCGCGAATTTCAGGCCGGTCTGCGCTTGCCTATCTGCCGCTACTACGGCATGGCCATGGTCGATAAACGGCTCGCGCTGCTGCCGCCACCCAGATACACCGAAGATTATTTGCAACGCATCACGCTGTCGTTCAGTGAACTATTTCCCTATCTTGCCGAATCGCGCAGCATGGTGCGAAAGGTGTGCGGGGGTATGCGCGTCCTCGTCGCCCAGGGACGGGTGCGCGAGGTGGAACCGCTGCTCTGTGCCTGGAAACCCCTGGGCAGGCAACTCACCGGCGGCGCGGAGCTACTTATAGCGTTATTGGTCGCGAACACGGATGAAAAAGTTCTCGCACAGACGTCGGCGGATATCGACCGGAAATTGGGGCGAAAGGCGGCAGCGCAACGGACGTTACGCGAGTTGCAGCAATTCACCGCGCCCATTGAGGATCTCCGAGCGCGCGCGCGTACGGTCCGAGAGCGCGCGCGTAAGGAAGGTACTCTTCATCCCGGCCTGCTGCTACACTACGGATCGATGCTGACGTCCACGCTCATGCCGATTGGCGCGGAAATCATGTACACCAAAGACGATTTGGCCCCATTATGGTTGCACCAACGCGTGCTCTTCGAGGAAGGGGTCGTGGCGGCGCTCATGGTGCTGCTCACGTTCGCTATGCTCTGGACCGCATTGCACGGGACCGTCCTGCTCCTCCGCGCACGCGGCAAGACGGCCCCGCCGCTGCTGCTGCTGCCTCCCCGCCACGAAACGCTGAAGATCGCGGGGTACGGCGTGCTCCTGCCGCTGCTCGTATATGAAGTCTACCTGCATACGCCCATCTTGAATGGTTGGGCTTACGGCGGCATGCCCGAGGAGTTAGTATTGCGCACGTTTGTCGAACTGCTGGCGATGGGGGGCCTGCTCCTGTATATGCCGGTTATCCTGGCACAGCGCTACCTGTGGCAACGCTGCCGTACGCTCGGCATGACTTTACCAGGCGCGCGCACGCGACGGCCCGTGCCGTGCGCCTTGGTGATGCTGGGCTGGCTCGGGTTGCTTGCTGACGTTTATCTAATCGTGATATTCCATGGTCATCACAACTATTCTCAAGCGGTCGCGGCGCTGACTGTCGTCCTTGCCAGCGTATTGCTCTATTTGGCACGTCGCTACTGGCTTCCGCTCTCGTTCCACGATCTGGCGCGTCTGCGCAAGGCCAGCCAACGGCATCGTGCCTTCCGGGCACGCGTGCGAAAGAGGAACCTGCGCCTGGTCCTGGTTTGGGTGGGCTGGCTGGCGCTCCTGTGTGTGAGTGCCATCTGCCGTTTTTGCGAGGAACCCGATCTACAAGCCATGGCGCCGGTGTGCTTTGTCGTCGCGGCGGTGCTGTTGATTCCAATAATCCTATGGAATGGGGCGCAATACCGTCCGCGCACGGAAGGCCCAGCGCGTGCCGTGCCCGCCGACCTCACCAGTCGCGGCACGATCGCGCGTTCGCTGGTGCCCGTCTATGCGCTCACCATCGTGCTGCTCGCCGCCTACCGTCCCTACCTTGCGTATAAGGAAGCGAAGTACCTGGCGCAGGATCACCTCATTTTGATACGGAATACTGCCGATGGTGGCACCCCAATTGAGAGGAAACTGGTCCGCACCCTCCAGCACGACATGCTGCGGCAGGCTGACGCGCTGCATTTTCCGGAGGCAGGGCGATAGTACGGCCCCCTGGGAACGCCAACGTTGCGGAGAATCAATGACCACACAAGGAGAACCGTATGGCGGATGAACGGTTACGCGAGATTGCTGAGCAAGTGACCAGCGGGCTGAGTGACGACCCGGAGCTGCGCCTTGACGTGCAGGCGGAAGTACTGAGCCACCTGAAGGACACCGCGCGCGTCGTGGCTGAAGAAGGCAAGAGCGACGACGAAGCGGCCGACTTCGCCGCACGCACCTTCGGCTCGCCCGTGGAGCTCGCCGACGGCCTGCGCGAGGCCAACCGCCCCCGCATGAAAACGCGCGCCCTTCTTCGCCTCGCTGCCCGCGCGTTGCTCATCCCGGCGTCGGTGCTGCTGGCGGTGTTCCTGGGGTGCGGAGGGCTGGTGCGGACAGGGCAGATCGCGAATATGGTCACAGCACCTTATGAATTCCAAGTGGTTGATCACCTCCCGAAATTGCCGATTCTCGAGCTGCCAAGCACGCGACAACGGCGGGTGGCGCGGGAGGCCGCATTGCAGCGCATGCGCGGGCGGGCCGAAAATACCGACAACCTGCGTGCGCTCTGGGTCGCACACCAGCGCGATGCCGATGCGGCGATGTATTTCGCGCATTATGTCACCTTCCTCTGGCCAAAGGCAGACGTGCCCCCGCGCCCATCCTACGATTGGGATACCGGCAAGCTGTTACCCGAGCCAAAGGAGAGTCGGCACAAGACCCCACACTATCGCGACCCGGCGTTTGAACGCGAGATGCGCCTGGGCATGCAGATTGACCCGACCAATGCGTTGTATCATTATAAACTCGCAGCCTATTTTTTAAATCGCGGTATCGATGCTCAAGAAGAGCATCCCAATCCACCTGGGGTGCCGAAATACGATTATCTCTATAATCAGCAGTTTCTTGAGATGGGGTTGCGCGAATTTCGAGCAGGTCTGCGCTTGCCGACTTGCCGCTATTACACCACGGCAGTGATAGCTCGCAAGCTCGCACTGCTGCCCTCACCACGTTATTCCGAGGACTACCTACAACGTTTATTTGTCGTGTGTGATATATTTATCCCCAGCTTAGGCGAATCGTGCAACATGGCGCGCAAAGTCGCCGGGGGGATGCGCGTTCTCGTCGCCCAAGGTCGACAGCACGAGGTGGAACCGCTGCTGCACGCATGGAAAACGCTGGGCGTGCAACTGGTAGACGGAGCCGATGTCGAAATGCATCTGCAAGCCGCCGTATCGGAAACGAAAACATTAGGTCAGGCGACAGCGGCGATCTACCGGCAATTGGGACAAGAAGCGGAAGCACAGCGGACGTTGAGTGAATTGCGACAATTCATCGCGCCTATCGAGGAACGCGAGGCACGCAGCGAACAACGATCGCATACCGATCAGTTTGGGCCCATGTTGATGCCTATCTATGCGCCAAGGACTGCGAAAGGATTTTATACCAGTGACGACCTGATGCCGTTATGGATGCACCAGCGCGTGGTGCTTGAGGAAGGCATCGTCGCGGCCCTTATGGTGCTGCTCACGCTCATCATGCTTTGGACCGCGCTGTGCGGGAGCGTGTTGCTGCTCCGCGCGCGCGGCAGGACGTCCCCGCCGCTGCTGCTGTTACCGCCCGCCCGCGACACCGCGAAGATCGTCGGGTACGGCGTGCTGCTGCCCTTGCTCGTCTATGAAGTGTACCTGCATACGCCCTACTTGAGCGGGTGGGCATATGGCATGACGCAAGTGGAGTTCGCCTGGCGTATGGGCAGCGAACTGCTGGTAATGGCCGGCGTGCTGCTGTTCGCGCCGATGCTTCTGGCCACGCGGTATCTGCGACGGCGGTGCCTGCTACTCGGCATGCCTTTGCCTGACAAATACAAATGGTTGGGGCCGTTGCTCTGCGGCGTCCTCATCCTGTGCTGGATCGGCGCGCTGATTGCGGGGCTGTGGCTGGCCGGCATGACTGATGACGGGAATGCCCATCTCATTGCCGGGGTGTCCTTGCTCATCTGCGCGACGTTCACGGCCTTTTGGGCACTTCGTCTTCTCTGGCGCTCCCTCGCGCCCAGCGGGCTGAAGCGTCTCGGCGCGGCCGATCTCCGGCCGCGCGCGTTCATACCGCGCCTTATACGCATTATCCTTGCCTGGGCAGGTTGGATTGCGCTCTGGTATCTTGCCCTCTACCATGTTGATGTTGAGGAATTCACACTGGGCGTCGCGATGGCGCTCATCACGGCAGCCGTGGTGCTCTCCATTCCGCTGATTAGTTGGAGCCTGGCGCCGTTACGTCAGCGCGAAAAGCACACACCCGTCGGCCTCACCTTCCGTGGCACCATGGCGCGTTCGCTGGTGCCGGTGTACGCGCTCGCCATCGTGCTGCTGGCCGCGTTTCGCCCCTACCTGGCCTATCAGGAAGCAAAGTACCTGGCGCAGGATCGCCTCATTTTTGTGCGCGAGAAAGCGGACGGTTTCACCCCATTGGAGGGAAGACTGGTACGTACCTTCAAACGCGAGATGTTGCGGCAGGCCGAGGCGATGCATTTTGGGGAGGCGGGGCGGTAGGACGGCCCCCCTGGGAACGCCAATCTCCCGATTGGCGCTACGAAGAATGCCAATCGGGAGATTGGCGTTCCCAGGGGGCCGTCAGCATTGCGGAGAATCGCTCGGCCCCACCCGCCACATCGTTCACTCCCGCCGGTGTTGTCGCGTTTTTGGCGTGCCATCCCGCGTGCACGTGGGAAAGAGTCAGAGCAGGGGGTACGCCATGTTCAACATCGTGATGCGCTTTAAGGTGATCGATTATCCGCGCTGGAAAGCGGAGTTCGATGCGGATGATTCCTGGCGGCGGACGAGCGGTGAGCAAGACTACCGCGTCTTTCGCGATGCGGATGACCCGACCTTGATCACCGTGATGCTCGGCTGGGAGAGCATGGACACCGGACAGCTCTTCATCAGTTCCCCGCTGTTGCGGCGCAAGTTGCAGGATGGCGGGGTGATCGGCGAGCCGAACTATTTCCTTGTCAACGAAGTGGGCAAAGCCGCGTAGCGCCCCAACGTGTTGCGCGAAACCGCGCATGCTGCGCTAGCACAGGCGTTCCGTGCGATGACTGTTCCGTGAGCATGCTTCATATCCCGTTGAGTTCCCTGCTAAAATCGCGTACTATCTGAAGCAGACGGGAAGCAAGGGATTGGAGAGCCATGGAAACACAGCGGGCACCCATGCCAGGACGAACCGGAAGCTGGTCAGGGCTTGGCAATGCGGCGCTGAATGTGCTGTTGGTTCTCCTGGCGGCTGCGCTCGCGGCATGCGCGTTCCCTCCGCATGAGTGCTGGTGGATGGGTTGGATCGCGCTGGTTCCCTTGCTGCTGGCGTTACGGCGGGTGAGCAGCATGCTCACGGCCATGGCGCTGGGATTGCTCTTCGGCATCGCGTTCCTCGCGCAAACGCTCCCCTGGCTGCTGACCATGTTCAGCGAGAGGTGGCTGTGCTGGTATCTGGCTGCGCTCGCACTCCCGTTTGCGCTCTTCGCTGGCGCTGATCATTTGGTACGGCGGAAATTTTCTGCCACCCTCCCGCTACTGCTCACGCCGGTGCTCTGGGTCGCTGCCGATTTTCTCCGCTGTGAGGGCTGGCACTACCAGTTTTCCTGGGCGCAACTCGGTTTCACCCAGGTTCCCTGGCTTGTTGGGCGTGCGCTCTACCCACAGCTCGGCGTCTATGGCGTGAGTTTTCTCATGGTTGCCGCCAATGCTGCGCTCGCCACGCTGGTGAGCACACGTGACCGTGGCTCGCGCGTGTACGCACTCGGCCTGCTGGCGAGCATTGTGCTGCTGCTGGCGGTGGCACTTCCGCTGCAACACAGTGTGCCGTGGCAGAGCGCGCATCCGCTCACGGCCCTGGTAGTGCAAGATGAACACGGGGGATTGGCGCGACTGCGGAGCCTCACCCTGGCCGCCAGCGCGGCGCGGCCTGATCTCGTGGTATGGCCGGAGTACGCCGGGGGCAATCTGCTCGCTTCCCCCGCACACATGGCGCAGGTACAACGCCT